>JBAXXO010000009.1:0-24657 GCA_037127855.1 Alphaproteobacteria bacterium | reverse complement strand
AGCAGCTTGCCAGCCGCAATCTCGAAGGACTCGCGGTAGTCCTCGACCAGGGCCAACTCTTTGCGCCCGTCGATAAAGGCACCCCAACGGCTGATCTTGTCATGCACGGCAATCGACAGGTTGGATTTGATCGCCAGCGCCAGAAACAAAGCCTGTTGTTTTCGGTCTTCGGGCACCAGCCCTATGCCCTGCGCGATCGCTTGCTCGGGCGAGCGGATGGTCACCTCGGACCCGTCGACCAGCACGCGGCCGGAATCAAACGGGTCTGCGCCAAATATCGCGCGGGCGGTTTCGGTTCGGCCAGCACCGATCAGCCCGGCGATTCCCAGAATCTCGCCGCGCCGCACCTGAAGCGAGACATTGCGCAACTCGATGGCATGCGGCGATGTCGGCGTGCGTAGGCGGACCAAGTTTTCGACCCGCAGCGCCACCGGCCCTCGCTCGGCCCCGCCACGAAACTCGTTCAGCGCTTTCAACTCGCGGCCCACCATCAGGCGGATGATGCCCTCGACCGTTGTGTCCGCCACGGCCCCCGCCCCCACAGGGTGCCCGTCGCGCAGCACGGTATAGCGGTCGCATATGCGGAAGACCTCTTCGAGACGATGGGTCACGAAGATGGTCGAAATCCCCTCGGCCTTCAGGTCCAGAACCAGCGTGAACAACTTTTCCACCTCGGCCTGAGACAGGGCCGAGGTCGGCTCGTCCATCACGATCAGCTTGGATTGCATCGACAAGGCGCGGGCAATCTCGACCATCTGCTGTTCAGCCACCGACAGCATCCGCACCAAAGTGTCAGGAGAGCGGTCAAGCCCGATGCGGCGGGTCAGGGCCTCGGTCGCCTCGGCCAGCGCACGGCCGTTTATGAACAGCCGAGAGCCGGGTTCGCGCCCGATGAAGACATTGTCGGCAATCGACATGTTTGGGGCCAGGGTAAATTCCTGGTAGATTGTGACGACCCCACATTTCTGACTGTCTTGTGGATTGGTCAGGGCAACTGTCTGGCCGTCAATGCTGATGGTCCCGGTATCGCTGGTCTGCGCGCCTGAAAGGATTTTCAACAAGGTAGATTTGCCGGCACCATTCTCGCCCAGCAGGGCATGAACCTCACCATGACCCACCTGAAAATCAACCCCGTCCAGCGCCTTGACACCCGGAAAGGATTTCGAGATACCGGTCATCCGCAAAAGCGGGCCGGTGTTGTTTGCAGCAGTCATGGAAATCCCGCAATTCAGTTAGGGGCACTGGTGGCATGCAGGGCCCGACTCGTGGCCGGGCCCTGCGGGTTGGGTTACTTCACTTCACCCAAGCGCTCGCCGACTTCCAGATTGTCCTTGGTCACGGCGACCGGTGTCAAGAGCGTCACCTGTTCCGCCGGTTTGGTGCCATTCTTGATGAAGTCCATCAGAATCTGCACGCCAGTTGCGCTTTGCTTACCGGGGAACTGCTCGATCGTGGCGGTCAGGCCGCCGTCGCGCACTTGGGCCAGCGCCTCGGGCAGGGCGTCAAAGCCGATGATGGCGATGCCAGTCAGGCCACGCGCCTTGACAGCCTCCATAGCGCCAAGGGCCATGTCGTCATTCGCGGCAACAATCACTTGCGGCGGGGTTTCCATGCCTGACAAGGCGGCTTCGGTCACGGACAGGCCTTTAGAGCGGTCAAAGCCAGCGGTCTGTTCGAAGACGATCTTGTACTTATCCCCTGCCGCATCCAACACGTTGTGCAGGCCCTTGTTGCGGTCGATGGCGGGCGATGCGCCCGGCTGACCCTGCAGGTTGATGATCGTTGCCCCATCGGGGAACATCGAGGTGATCAGGGTGCCCTGTGCCTCACCACCCTTGACGTTGTCGGCGCCGACATGGGCCAGAATCCCCTCGACCGAGGCGACGCGGCGGTCAACGGTCACCACAGGGATCCCCGCCTCGACGGCTTGCTGAATGGCGGGGGCCATGGCATCGACTTCGTTCGGGCTGATGATGATGCCCTTGACGCCGCGCGCGATGGCGGCCTCAATATCGGCGGTCTGCTTGGGCGAAGAGACCTGACCGTCGCTTTCGATGGGCGTGCCGCCCTGCGCCTCGACAGCCGTCTTCATGGCGTTCATCATGTGAACGAAGAAGGGGAATGTCAGGCCGGGAACCGAGGTCAGGATTTCAACCTTGTCCTGCGCCATCGCCGTGCTGTTCAACGCAAGTGCCAGACTGCCCGCAGCAGCCAGCGTTTTGATCATTTTCCGCATGCTTTTCCTCCCAGAAATATGCAGCATCATTCCGTCAAGTTTACTCTTGTTTGTCAAGCAAAGTTGCCTGCGCTTGCGAAGTTAGGCGGCGCGTAGGTGATGTCGGAAAGAGTGCGGTGTTGAATCCTTCTCAGAAGTGCGCCGGGGGAGCTTTCAGACAAATGCCGACCCGTCTCAGTTTTCCCGCACTGACAATCTTTTGGCCAGCGAGGAGGTCGCACCATCCAGCGCGAGCGGCGGAGCGGGCCTGCTTGAAGTTGGCTCGGTTGGACAGGCTGCGCTGCGGGTTGAAATGGTTCTGCACTGAGGCATGGATCGAGTCAGATTTGCGCGGTCTGTGAAAGTCGGTGACAGAGGCGTTGGACGCTCGGGGGACGTCCTGTCATCCGTAGCCCTCGCAGCGACCGTCTTGTTCTGACTTTGACGATCAACGAGTCCGGAGCCTAGGCCGAACGTGGCGCAGATCTGCGCGGAGAGACTATTGGCGAGGCCAAGAAGATTGCGATGATGGGCGCACGCGACCGGCGCGACCACCGGCTGATCGTCGCCTTTGTAGAAGCACTCGATCATCGCTATCGCCACAAACCCGGGCCAAACCCGGCCAGTGCCAAAGACCCGTCGTCATCGCGCTCGACAGCGGACCGATCCATGCCGGCAAGGCGACCAAGGCCGCGCTCGCGGTGCGCGCCCAGTGGTGGAGCGTCGCGTGGCTGCCCAAACACGAAGCTGAACTCAACGACATTTTGATCATATGGCGCGACCTCAAAGCCCATTTTCTGGCCCATCAGACCTTCACCGACCCAAAGTGCCTAAACCGCGCGAGCCATAACGCCGTAGAGGCTGTGAACTTCGAACGAGGTCCAAATCCGTTGGCAAACCGACGAAACTCTGCTTAGGCTCTTTGCATTCCGACAGTCCAGCAACGGCGCGGGGTAGGGGTGACAGGGCAGGACAGATATCCGCATCCGGCAAGAACGGCGTTGCAGGCGGCGCTGACCGGGAGTCTGGGCGGACTGACGGCGGATCAGGTTGCCGTGGCCGCCTGTGTCTTTGTCGCCTCTCCGCGTCTATCCGATCCCGGCCCTTGGCTTGCGCAGAAATGGTGGGGCCACCGCGACGGTGTTGCGATCTACCCGGCCAGCGTGATGAAGCTTTTCGTGCTGGCGGGTCTTGCCGCCTTTCGCGCCAAGGGTCAAATGGCCCCGGACGCCGAAGACGACCGCGCTGCGGCGGCGATGATCCGCATGTCTTCGAACGAGGCGACGGCCTATCTGATGGGGCGCATGACCGGGGCCGAGGATGGCTGCTGTCTGGATGAAACGGCCCTCGCCAAGTGGTGCCAGCAGCGTGCCCTGCTGCAAGACTGGTATCTGGGCCAGGATCGGCGCGAATATGCGGGCTTAAGCCTTTTGCATGCCACCTATCACGACAGCCCATATGGGCGCGCCTTTCAGGCCCGGGGCACGAGCAATGCCAACCGGCTTTCGGCGCTAGCGGCGGCGACCCTGCTGCATGACATCATCCGCGGCGCGGTGCCGGGGTCGAAGGGGATGCGCGATCTGTTGCAGCGCGATTTCCAACGCCAGCCCGGCTATTTCGATCCGGACGGCGATCAGGTGCGCGGTTTTCTGGCCGAGGGCCTTCCCGCTCAGGTACGGACTTGGTCAAAGGCCGGTCACACCTCGACCACCCGCCATGACCTGCTGTTCGGCGAAAACCCTGGTGGCAGCGCCTTTTTGTTGTCGGTGATGACCGAAGGCGCCTGGACGGCGCGAAACGGCAGCTTCCTGCCCGCCTTTGCGCGAGAGTTTCACGCCAGGGCTTTTCCCAAGCTTTGATTCCTGCCGGCATATCCGCCGGTTCCTACAGACAAGGAGAAGACCGATGAAAAGAAGAACCTTCCTGAAATCAGGTGTCGCGGGCATCGCGCTGACCCTGTCGCCCGTCACCGGCGCCCTGCGCGCCTTTGCCCAGGACGCCCCGGTTCCCGGCGGCACGCTGCATCTGGTGGCACCCTATGGCACGGCCCTTGTTCTTGACCCGCACATGACCTGGGAATCGCAGGACCTTGTCGTTTCCAAGGCCTTTCACCGATCAATTTACAATTGGGATACCGCCAACAACAAGCCGATCCTCGACCTGGCGGAATCGGTTCAGGCCAGCGACGACCGCAAGTCCCACACCTTCAAGCTGCGCGGCAATGTCGTGTTCCACAACGGTCGCGCCATGACCGCCGATGACGTGATCTGGTCCTTGAACCGCATCGCCGACCCGGCGCTGAACTCGCCCGGCGTGTCGAACGTCCAGCCGATTTCGGGCGCGCAGGCGGTGATGGATGGCAAAGCCAAGACCATTTCGGGCCTGGCCAAGATTGACAACCTGACCTTTACGGTCAACTTCGACAATGCCACCGACCCCGGCATGCTGTTTTTCGACGGCTCGACCTCGATCCTTCCGCAAGAGGAAGTGGCAAAGCCCGAGTTCCAAAGCCGTCCCGTGGGCTGCGGCCCCTTCGTGTTCGACGAACATGTCGAGGGATCTTACGTGTCGGGCAAGAAGTTCGACAGATATTACAAGCAAGGCCTGCCCTATGCCGATGCGGTGACCTTCACCATCACCGACGATTACAGCGCCATGGACGTGGCCTTCCGCGCCGGTGAGGTGGATGCGACGGTGCTGTCGGAAGATGCCTTTGTGCTGTACCGACAAGATCCGGAACTGTCGAAGGGCCTGATCGAGGTGGCGGAACTTTTCACCCGCCACATGGGCCTGAACAACGAAATGCCGCCCCTGAACGACGTGCGTGTGCGCCAGGCGATCAACTATGCCGTGGATCGTGATCTGGTGGTTTCGAAGCTGCTGAAAAACAAGGCATTCAAGGCCACCGGCTGGCTGCCGTCCACCTCGACCGCCTTTGATGCCTCTCGCGCACCCTATGCCTTCGATCCAGCCAGGGCCAAGGCACTTCTGGCCGAGGCGGGGCTGGCCGATGGCTTCACACTGGAAGTCATGGTGACCGACAGCACCTCGGGCCGGGGGGTGACCGAAGCCATTACTCCGTTCCTGAAGGATGTCGGCATCACCGTAAACATGACCATCGCCGATGGTGCGGTCGTGGCGGATGCCCGCGAGAACGGCACCGCAATGGCGTGGATGCGGTCAGCCGGCACCGGCCCCGATCCGGTGGTGGCGCTACGCATGTTCGACAGCCGGATGAGCCGGGCTGCGGGCAATGTCTTTGCCTTCAAGGATCCGGCCTTCGACGCGATGCTGGACGAAGCCGCCGCCACCGCCGATGACGCCGCGCGGATCGAGCTGCTGAAGAAAGCCGACGCCCATATCCAGGACCAGGCCCCGGTGTGGTTCCACAACTACAACAAGGGCATCCTGGCCGTGCAGCCTTGGCTGAAGGGTGCCGCCGGCAACGTCACCGAAACCGCTGTGCTTGAGGTGGAGACCCTGTGGCTGACCGAGGCTGCCCCAGGTCGCGGTTGACCTGACCTTCGCGGGCGGCCAGATCCTCTGGCCGCCCGCGCCACACGCAAGGATGATCCCCATGCCCTCGGTTCTGGGCCGCCGCCTTCTGCAATCGCTGGTCACCCTGCTGGTCTCGGTGCTCTTGGTCTTCGTGATGTTCAGCGTCATCCCCGGCAGTTTCGCCAACGCCATCGGCGGCGAAAAGCGCCAGATCAGCGCCGAGGTGAAGGAAAAGCTGCGCGCCGAACTGCATCTGGATGAACCGGTTCACAAACGCTTTGCCCACTATGTCAGCGGCCTCGTGCGCGGCGATCTGGGCAATTCCTTTGCCATGCGCCGGCCCGTGGCGGGGATTCTGGCCGAGCGGCTGCTGGCATCGCTGCGGCTGGCGGTGGCCGCGATCAGCTTTTCCGCCCTCATCGGCGTGCCTCTTGGATTTCTGGCGGCGGCACGCAAGGGCACCTGGATCGACGCCACGGTCATGATGCTGGCCATATCGGGCCTGTCGGTACCTGCGTTCTGGTTCGGCCTGCTAGCGATGTATTTTTTCGCACTGGAACTGCGCTGGTTACCGACCATCGGCTATGGCCACGGCGATCTCAAACATCTGATCCTGCCCGCGGTGACCCTTGGCATCGCCCCCCTCGCGCTGATCGCCCGTACCACCCGCGCTGCGGTGTTGCAGGTGATGAGCGAAGATTTCATCCGCACCGCCCGCTCGAAAGGCGCCTCCGAACCCCGCGTCGCGATGCGCCACATGGCCCGCAACGCCTTCGTGCTGATCCTCACCACCATCGGATTGCAATTCGGCTCGATGCTGGGAGGTTCAGTCATCGTCGAGAACCTGTTCTCCTGGCCCGGCATCGGCGCGCTTTTGACGCAATCGGTGGCGCAGCGGGATATCCCGCTGGTGCAGGGCTGCGTACTGTTGATCATCGTGTTCTTCCTTGTCATCAACACGCTTGTCGATCTGACCTATATCGCCATCGACCCGCGCATCCGCTACAGTTGAGGGGTGCGCGGTGAGACGTTTCAACCTGAACTTCGGGCTATGCGTGGTGGTGGCGCTGGTCTTGGTGGCAGTTCTCGCGCCGCTGATCGCCCCCTATTCGCCCATCGATTTCGCCGACCTGAACAATTCCAACCTTCCCCCCGGCGGCCCTTTTCGCATGGGCACCGATGAACAGGGCCGTGACATCTATTCGCGCATCCTTTATGGCGCGCGCATCTCGCTCTTGGTGGGCGTGGTGGTGCAGGTGATGAACACCTTTGTTGGCGTCACCCTTGGCCTGACCGCAGGCTATTTCGGCGGCTGGTGGGATGAGTTCGTCCAGGGCCTGACCAACTTGATGCTGGCCATTCCGACCATCGTCTTCGCCTTGGCGCTGATGACTTTCCTTGGCCCTGGCCTGCTTAGCCTGCTGATCGCGCTTGGACTGACCGACTGGGCCTATTCCTGCCGAATCTCGCGCGCGCAGATGTTAAGCCAGAAGGCGCAGAACTATGTGCAGGCCGCCCGCATCATGGGCTTTGGCCGCGCCCATGTGATCTTTCGCGAGATACTGCCCAATGTCGCGGGGCCTTTGGTGGTGGTGGCCACGATGGGCGTCGGCTCGGCCATCCTCTCCGAGGCGTCGCTGTCGTTCATCGGCCTTGGCGTCGTGCCGCCAACCCCCAGCTGGGGCGGTATGCTGGCGCGTGCGCGCGAACAATTGATGGTCGCGCCGTGGATCGCGGTCTTTCCCGGCCTGACGCTGTTTGTCACCGTGTTGGGCTTCAACATGCTGGGCGATGGTCTGCGCGACATGCTCGACCCGCAGGGGAGGGCCGACCGATGAGCGAGGCCGACATGATCCTTTCGGTGGAAAACCTGTCTGTCGCCGTCGGGAAAGGCAACGGTCGACTGGCGGTCGAAGAGGTCAGCTTTGACATCGGCCGGGGTGAGGTCTTTGGCATGGTGGGCGAATCCGGTTGCGGCAAAAGCCTTTGCGCGCTGTCGATCGCGGGCCTCTTGCGCGCGCCGATGCATGTCGCGGGTGGCGAGGTCCGGTTCGAGGGACGGGACATTCTGCGCCTTCCCGCGCGCGACATGCGCCGCCTGCGTGGCGGACGCATCGCGATGATCTTTCAGGAACCGATGACGGCGCTGAACCCCCTGATGACCGTCGGCGACCAGATCGGCGAGATGTTCGTGCTGCATCAGGGCCTTGGCCGCGCCGAGGCGCGCCATCGCGCCATCGTGGCCCTGGCACAGGTGCAGGTGCCCAGCCCCGAACGGCGGATTTCCGACTATCCGCACCAGCTTTCGGGTGGCATGCGGCAGCGGGTGATGATCGCCATTGCCCTCGCCTGTCGCCCCGCGCTCTTGATCGCCGATGAACCCACCACGGCGCTGGATGTGACCATTCAGGCCGAGATCACCGAACTGATCCTCGACCTTTGCCGGGCGCAGGGCACAGCCGTGCTGATGATCTCGCATGACCTGGGCCATATCGCCGAAATTTGCAACCGCGTCGCGGTGATGTATGCGGGTCGCGTGGCCGAGATGCAGTCCGGCCAGGCGGTTTTCCAGGGTCCCCGCCACCCCTATACCCGCGCCCTCGTCGCCTCGCTGCCGCAACCGGGGCGGCGGCTGGCCGAAGGGCGGCAGGACCTGGCCGAGATCAAGGGCATCGTGCCGCCCCTCGGTCAGCGCCCGCCAGGTTGCCAGTTCGCCCCGCGCTGCGCGCGCGCCGCTGACGATTGCCGCGCCGCCGTTCCCCCGTTCAGCACCATCCCCGGTGGCGGCAAGGTAGGCTGTTTTCATCATGACTGACATTTCAACCCCGGTGCTGCGTGTCACCGATCTAAACGTGCATTACGCCGTGCGCCAAGGCCTGCAAAACCGGACGCTGAAGGCGGTGGATGGCGTATCGCTGGCGCTTCGCCCCGGTGAGTGCCTGGGACTGGTGGGCGAGTCGGGCTGCGGCAAGTCCAGCCTCGCGCAGGCGATCATGGGCATCGTCACTCCCACCTCGGGCCGCGTCGAGATTGCCGGGGTCACCGCCGATCCCGGTCAGCGCATCGGCGGTCTGGCCCGCGCCCGCGCCATTCAGATGGTGTTCCAGGATCCCTATTCCTCACTCAACCCCCGCATGACCATCCGCCAAACCCTGTCGGCCCCGCTGCACCTGCACAAGCTGTGTCCCGCGTCCGAGGTCGAGCGCCGCATCCGCGCCCTCCTCGGTCGCGTCGGTCTGGAACCCAATGCCGCCGACCGCTACCCCCATGCCTTTTCCGGCGGCCAACGCCAACGCCTCTGCATCGCCCGAGCTCTGGCGGTCGAACCGCGTATTCTTGTCTGCGACGAGCCGGTGTCGGCGCTGGATGTTTCGATCCGGGCGCAGATCATCAACCTTCTTCTGCGGCTGAAGGATGAGCTTGGCCTCGCCCTCTTGATGATCTCGCACGATCTGGGCGTCGTGGAGCACATGAGCGACCGTATCGCGGTGATGTATCTGGGCCGCTTCGTCGAGGAAGGCCGCTGGGATCAGGTGCTGTCAAAGCCCGCCCATCCCTACACCCGCGCGCTGCTTGCCTCGGTGCCTGGAATGCACAAGACTGGCGCGGCGCGGGCCCGGATGACCGGCGAGGCGCCCTCGGCCTTGCGGCCGCCACCGGGCTGCGCCTTCCACCCGCGCTGCCCGGTCGCGGTCGATGCATGCCGCAGCGGTGCGGGGCCGGGCATAACCGGGACGGCAGAGGGCCACCAGGCCCGCTGTCATCTGCTGCAACAGGGGGTGACAGCATGACCATCACAAGCGAACACATCGGGATGCACGAACTGCCGGTGATCCGGGTGCGCGTGGGCCAGAACCCAGCCCAGCCGCATCAGGGCACGCTTTCCATCGACGACTGGACGGTGCCCTGCGCCACCGGGCGCGGCGGGCTGGTGGCACCCGATCTGAAACGCGAAGGCGATGGTGCCACGCCCATTGGCTGCTTTCCGCTCCGCTACGGCTTCTTCGACCCGACTGCTTTTGCGCCGGACCTGTTTCACGGCATGGCCTTTCCCTTTGTGGCGAAACCTTCGAACTATGACTGGCCCGAAGACGGCTATTCACCCTTCTACAACCGCCTCGTCTATAATCTTGACCCCTCTGAGCGCTCGCGGTTGGGCGAACGCATCTTCGATCTGATCGTGCCGATCGGCTGGAACGATTCCACCCCGCGCGCCTTTGGCGGCTCGGCGATCTTCCTGCATGTCGCGCGACCGGATTTCACTCCCACGGCGGGCTGCGTGGTCGTGGCGCATGAACAGGTGCTGAACCTCACCCGCCGGCTGCGCCCTGGCATGATGATCGACATCGCCCACCATGACGCGGAAACAAGGCCGCTGGCCAGCGCCGCAGTTGTCCCGCAAGCCTTTGAAACCGTAAGCTTTCACAGCTTGTCATCCGGCCCCCGCGTTATTGTCACGGGTGGCGTGCATGGCAACGAACACGCAGGCCCCCGCGCGATTTCCCGGCTGATCTGGGGTTTTCGCTCCGGCGAACTCGCGCTCCTGCGCGGAAGCGTCACTTTTGTGCCGGCGGTCAACCGACTGGCCTTTGCCAAGGGCACGCGCGAGGGTGACCGCAACCTTAACCGCGATCTGGCGGAAAAACCCACGCCACAGGACAACGAGGATCGCGTGGCCAATCTGCTCTGCCCGCTTTTGCGCGGCCATGACGTTCTGATCGACCTGCATTCCTTTTCTGCCGAAGGCGAGCCGATGGTGCTCTGCGGTCCGCCCGACAATGACGGCGCGCTGGAACCCTTCCGCCATGCGGCGGCAGAGGCCGCGCTGGCCCGTGCCCTTGGCCTGCCGCTGATTGTACACGGCTGGCTGGCCGCCCACGAGGCCGGGCTCGCCCTGCGCCGGGCCGTTGGCCGCGCCGATGGCATCACGTCGGCCACCGCCATCGGCACCACCGAGTACATGCGCTTTGCCGGCGGCTATGGCGTGACGGTGGAATGCGGGCCGCACGATGATCCGCAAGGGGCAGAGGTGGGATATAAGGCTACGCTGCGTGGCCTCGCCCATCTGGGCCTGATCGCTGGCCCACCACAGGTCGCAACCCCCTATCGCGCCCTGCAGATCATCGCGCCGATCCTTGCCGAGGATGACGCCGACCACCTGTCGCGCCGCTTCAAGGTGGGCGAAGCGGTCAGCGCAGGTCAGGTGATCGGCCACAGGGCCAGCGGCGCGCCGATCACCATCCCCCACGACGGCGCGGTGATCTTCGCCAGCCTGAACGCCGCGGCGGGCACTGAACTATGCTTCCTTTGCCGCCACAGCCCGCGGTTCTGACCCACAACACCCTTCCTTGGGGCCTGCGGGCACGCGTCGATTGCCGACCCGAGCAGTGTTCTCCCGCCCGAGAAGATCGCACAGTGACGGCAGCTAAGATGGGAAGCCTGCGAGGCTCCTAGAGTCTCCGTCTTGATCAAGCTGTTTTCTGTGTCCATTTGCGGTCTTGCTGGACGAGTGCGTTGGCCAGTGCGATCAGCGTCACCAGCGCATCGTGCATGTAGATCATATCAACTCGCAACATTACCAACGACTTGCCTGTGTTGGGTTGCACTCAACATGGATCAGATTGAGTGCAACCCGCTCTAGCTGCGGGCACAGGCGGTCATCCTGCTCGGGTGTAGGTTTCTTCGGCTTCATGACAGCACCAGACTCTGCAGGGTATTCGCACCAAATCTACCAAATCCTGCGTACTGAAACTATCAGATGTCAAAAAAACCATTCTGTTTCAGACCGTTGAGAATTCCACAGAGCGGACTTGTTGACGTCATTTCCACCGTAATGACATTCCCCCTTGGTGTATTTGTGCCAGAATGAACGGTAAGACACCCAAGGTCAGGGACTGGACGCCCGGCAGACCAGAGAAATGGGGGTTCGTGTTTCAGGTTGGGGTGAGACGCCGTTTTCCAGCCAGTCCAGCAAGGTGGCAGCAGTCTGGCAGCCAAATCCGGCAATGTCGCAGCGCAGCGAGGTCAGATTGGGAAAGGATTGCAGGCATTCTTCGATATCGTCACAACCCACAACGCGGAACTCCCGCCCAACCGCGCGGCCAAGCTCTGCGCAGCCCGCCAAAATGCCAAGTGCTGTCAGATCGTTAAAGCACAAGACCGCATCAACCGCGCCGTGGTCGCGCGCCAAGGTCCGCGCAACCTGTCGTCCGAAGGCGCGCGATGCGCGGCCGGGCAGGGCCAAGGTCGACAAGTTGTTTTCCTGCATGACGTCCACATAGCCCTGCATCCGCTCGACGGTAATGGCGCGACCTGGCAGGCCACCAGCAAAGGCGATGTTGCGGGCACCCGCAGCCAGCAAGTGTTGTGTCGCGAGGCGGCTGCCCAATGCGAAATCGGGGGCCGAGAACGGAAAACGCTGCGTGTCCGGGTGCAGATGGCGCAGCACTTGCAATGTCGGCACCTGCACCGGCGCGAAGGCATCTGGCGCGCCGTAAGTCGGTGATATGACAAGGGCGGACACGCCATGTTCGATCATCGAACCAATGACCTGTGCTTGCACGACAGGGTCTTCGTCCGTGTTGGCGATCACGGTTGCATAGCCGCGCGCCGACAGCGCCATCTGGACCGAGGTGGCAAATTCGGTGAAGAACGGGTTGCGCAGATCATTGATCACCAGCCCGATCAATCCGACCTTGGCCGACCGCAATCCAGCGGCGGCGCGGTTATAGACATATCCGAGGTCTGCCATGGTCTTGCGGACCAACATGCGCGTGTTCGCATGGACGGCAGGGCTGCCCTGCAAGACCAGCGATACCGTGCTTTTGGACAGGCCGGCCGCTGCCGCGACGTCGTGGATCGTCGGGCGGCGGATCATGCCAATCCGTGCAACGCCAGCAGGGTTTTCAGGCGCTGCGCGGCCAGTTCGGGATCTTGCAGCAATCCCGCACGGTCTGCCAGCCGGAATAGCTGGGCATAATGGGTGATGTCGCGGGCAGATTGGAAGCCACCCGGCATGATGAAATGACGCTGATGCCCATTCAGCCAACTGAGATAGGCGATTCCGGCCTTGTAAAATCGCGTCGGTGCGCGGAAGATTTCGCGGCTTAGGGGCACAGTTGGAGCCAAAAGACTGTTATACCTGTTGATGTCGCCCAAGGCCAAAGCCTCCAACGCTTGTGACGCCGCGGGCGCGATGGCCGCAAAAATCCCCAGCAATGCATGGGAATACTGCTGCCCATCCCCAGCGATCAGCGGCGCATAGTTGAAATCATCGCCGGTATAAAGCCGCACCCCGGCCGGCAACCGCGCGCGAAACGCCACTTCATGCGCCTGATCCAGCAGGGAAATCTTGATGCCGTCCACCTTTCCGGGATTTTCTGCGATCAGGCCCAAGACAAAGTCCGACGCCACAGCGATATCTTTCGTTCCCCAATAGCCCTCCAGCATCGGGTCAAACATCGCGCCCAGCCAATGCAGGATCACGGGTTGTGCAGCGCCGTCGATCATATGGCGATAGACTTGGTGATACTGATCCGGCGTGGCACCCATCGACGGGAAGGCGCGACTGGCCATCAAGATCAACTGTCCACCCGCAGCCTCGACGGCGAGAGCCTGCGTTTCGTAGGCCCGCAGAACGGCATCCGTTGTCTGCAGTTGGGATAGGGGCAGATGATCCGTACCGGCCCCACAGGCGACGCGGGGGCGCAGCGGATGCGCCCTGGCCGCGACCATCGTCCGTTGGATCAATTCGAGGGCCGTTGGCCAATCAACGCCCATACCGCGCTGCGCCGTATCCATCGCCTCGGCCAGAGCGAGCCCTTGATTCCACAGGCCAACCCGGAACGCCAAGGTTGTATCCCAATCGACGGCAGGCCTTGTGTCCCACGGGTTCCGTTCGCGCAGTGGGTCCGACACGACATGCGCCGCCGCAAAGGCCGTACGCGTCAAGGCCACACGCGGCGCACGCGGGACCAAAGGCGTGCCAGTCAGGACATAAAGCTCCATCTTGCCAGAGTCCGTTGGCAGGGTCAGCATTCATGCCACCTTCAAATCAAAGACCAGAATACCTTCGATGCCACCTGCGGCATGTGCCACCAACTGCCCACCAAAAGTCTGATGGTCCGGGTCAGCCGCATAAGCCGCAAGGGCCTCCCAATTGGCAAAGTCGATCGTAAAGCCGTGCATGTAGCCGCGCTCGATCTGTTCAGGGCTTTCGCTGCGCCCACAGGCGAAATGGCTTATCCCCAGTTTGGCTGCCAATCGGGGCAGGGCGGCAAAGATCCCCTCGATCTCGGCCTCGCTCACCTGCGGACGAAAGCGGATCAGAACGATATGGCGTATCATGTGGCACCCTTGATCATATCGGCCGCCTTTTCTGCGATCATGATGGTGGCGGCGTTTGTGTTGGACGAGATCAGCCGCGGCATGATCGACGCATCGACCACCCGCAACCCCGCAATCCCATTGAACCTGAGTGATGTATCGACCACCGCCGCCGGATCCGCGCCCATCCGGCAGGTCCCGACCGGATGATGATCGGTCTTGGCATGGGCGCAGGCGTAATTGAAGTAATCCTGATCTGTCTGCACGTCTGGCCCCGGCAACCGCTCGGCGCGCAGAAAGGGTTTCAAGGCATCTTGCCGCATGATTTGCCGTGCCAGCTTCAATCCCCGGATCGACATGTCGCGGTCGTAAGGGTCGGCCCAGTAATTTGGGTCGATCAGGGGGGCTGCCAGTGGGTCGGCACTGGCAAGCCGCACCGTCCCCCGCGATCTTGGGCGCAGATAGGCCGAGTTCAAGGTCAAACCGCCCTGCGGCATGGCCGCCACGCCTGCCTCGATCCCAGAGCCCAAGCCAAGATGCAACTGAATGTCAGGGCTGCGCGCATTCGCGTCGGCATACCAGAAACCACCCGTTTCAAACAGGCTGGACGCGACCGGCCCCTTGCGCGTCAACAGGTATTGCAGAGCGGCCAGCGCCGACAGATGGGGCTTGGCAACGCGGTCATAGGTGTGGGGCCCCGAACATTCCGAAATCACGAACAGATCCAAATGATCCTGCAAATCCGACCCGACGCCCGGTTGATCGAACACCACATTCAGACCCAGACCCCTGAGGTGATCTGCAGGCCCGATGCCGGACAGTTGCAGCAATCTTGGTGAGCCTATGGCACCCGCCGACAAGATCACTTCCCCCGCCCGCAACACGCCTTGGCTGGTCACAACGCCGCTTGCCCGATGATTTTCCACCAGCAGACGCAGCACTTGCACATCCGTCCGCACCTCTAGATTGGCCCGCCCCCGCGCCGGACGCAAATAGGCGACCGAGGTCGAGGACCGCCGGAAGTTTCGTTGCGTCAGTTGGTAGTATCCAACACCGTCCTGCTGGGCACCGGTCATATCCATATTGCGCGGAATCCCCAACTGCGCTGCTGCCGCAAAATAGGCATCACAGATCGGCAAAGGCGCACGCGGTTGGCTGACCCCCAACGGCCCGCCTTGGCCGTGATAGCGGTCGTTGTAAGTGTCGTTGTCCTCGGCCGTGCGGAAATAGGGCAGCACATCGTCATAGCCCCAGCCGGTACAGCCCAACTGGCGCCACTCGTCGTAATCGAGTGCATTGCCGCGCGTATAGATCTGCGCGTTGATGCTTGATCCGCCGCCAATGACCTTGGCCTGCGTGTAACGGATGCGCATTCCCTTCATGTGTCGTTGCGGCACCGTGTGCCAGCCCCATGACCCGATGCCCTTGGTCATCTTGGCGAACCCGGCGGGCAGATGAAAGAACGGATGCCGGTCGTTGCCGCCCGCTTCCAGCAGCAAAACCCGCAGATTGGGGTTTTCGGTCAATCGTGCGGCCATTACCGCACCAGCCGAGCCGCCGCCTATGATGATGAAGTCATATTCCATGGTCAAAGCCTTTGTATCGACAGGCCGCCATCGGCCGGGATGACCGCGCCTGTGGCAAACTGCATCTGTCCCAAAGCCAGCGGCACTGCGATCTGGCCAATGTCACCTGGCTGGCCCCAGCGGCCCGCAGGCACCAGTCCGCCAGCAATCGCTGCGGAATACCGATCAGCCACCCCCGCTGTCATGGGCGTTGCGATTATGCCGGGGCGCAGGTCAAACACCCCGATGTTCTGCGCCGCCAATCGCACCGCGAACAGTTGCACCATCATCGCCGCCGCGGACTTTGACAAACAGTACTCTGCCCGTTCCACCGACACCATCAACGCCGAAACCGAAGTGACGAAAATCAACGAACGGTATTCATCGCTGGACACGGCCAGCATCGAACGCGCCACCGCCTGCGCCAAGAAGAACGTGCCTCGCAGATTGATTCCCATGGTCAGATCGAAATTTTCGGGCGTCACATCCAGCATGTCGCCCCTTACCCGCGCAGGCACACCGGCATTCGAGACCAGCGTCGTTACCGGCCCAACCGCCGCCAGCAGCGCCGCCACATCCCCGTCCGCCAGATCAAACTGCACATACCGCGCGTCCGGCAAGGCCTGCAACGCGGCCTGGGCCGCCGGCGCATCTGGCGGCACCTCGGCCGCAAGCACCACCTGAAAGCCGGCGCTGTGCAAGGCGGTCGCAATGCCAAACCCGATGCCCTGCTGCCCCCCCGTGATCAGCGCCCGCTTCATAGTGTCGCCAGATGTGCGCCTGCCCGCAGCGCCAAGGCTGCGATGGTCAACGACGGATTGACTGCAGCCGAGGTCGGCAAGACCGAGGCATCGACGATGTAAAGGTTGTCCAGATCATGCGCCTTCAGGTTGGTATCGACGACCGACGACTCAGGGTCTGTACCCATCCGCGCTGTACCGCATTGATGGCTAGGCGTTTTTTTCTCAAAGGTCTTTGACACCACCACAGGCCACCCCGCACGGCGCAGCACCGCTTTCAGCTTGTTTGTCAAATGAACATGCGCCCCGAAATTGGACCTTTGCCAGTGCAGCACGATCTTGCCGTCCTTGACCAGCACCCGGCTGTCCGGGTTTGGCAGATCTTCGGACATCGTCATCAAATGCATGGAATGTTCGGCAACATGATGCGCCAACCACATGGGCCATCCGGTTTCCGCGGCCAGGATCGGTCCCGTCACCTTGCCCAGCATCTGCACATTACCCAAGGGCAGGTCCCCTGGCCCGCCTTTCAGATACCAGTCGTTGAACTGAATGGTCTTTTCATAGATGCAGGTGTTCCGCCGAAACGGGCTGTACGCCAGCACAGCCGAAATGTTGTGGTTCATGAAATTGCGCCCGACCTGACCGGAACTGTTGGCCAGCCCCTTGGGATGCGCTGCCCCGCCCGAGGTTAACAGCAGCGCGGCAGACTTGACCGCCCCCATGCACAGGCAGATTAGCGGGGCCGTGATGCGCACCGGCTTGCCCTGCGCCATATATTCTACCGCCGTGATGCGCTGCCCGTTCGAGTGCAGCCGAACCACCTCGGCATTGCGCAGCAAGGTGACATTGGGATGCTTCAGGGCCTCGGCCAGCCCGCAGGTTTCCGCATCCATCTTGCCGCCGCGCGTGTTGGGAAATCCGTCAAAGGTCTGCGACCCGCCCTGCAGCCACTTGTCGATATCGACCCCCAAAGGCACGGGCCCGACCTGCAGCCCCTGCGCCACCAATCGCCGTTTCAGATCAGCGACCGGCGGTTCATCTGGCACCGGGCCAAAGGGATAGGGCGCCGAATGCGGCGGCTCGGTCGCATCATAGCCCAAGGCACCCCGCACATTGTACAATTGCTCGGCGCGGCCATACCACGGCTCCAATTGCGCATAATCGATCGGCCAGCCCGGCGTCCGCCCCTCAAGGTGCTGCAAAGGCGCAAAATCCTCGGCCCTGTAGCGCAGCAGAACCGCACCGTAAAATTTGCTGTTTCCGCCAGGATAGTAATAGTTGCCCGGATGAAACGGCTTGCCCGCCTGATCCAGCCAGGCCTCATCCGACCGGAAATAGCCGCCAAAGATGGCCGCGCCATCCCGCGCCTGCGGGCTGTCGGCCAACCAATCGCCTTTTTCAAGGATAAGAATCTGCTTGCCCGAAGGGGCCAATGCGGCGGCCAACGTCGCCCCACCCATCCCCGAGCCTAGGATGATCACATCCGGTGCCACCTTATGACCCCGGGAATTCGGGTTTGCGCTTGGCACGAAACGCTGCCACGCCCTCGGCCTTGTCTGCGGTCGCCGCCGTCATCCCCGCCCCCAATGCCTCGATCATCGCGCCGCTATCCTCGCCCAAGGCCGCATGAAGCATATACTTTGCCACCTCGGTCGCACGAGGCGAGGTCGCCTTCAAGCGTTCGGCGATCTTTACCGCTGCCGCACAGGGGTCCTCGGCCACCTCTGCCACAAAGCCCAGCGACAGCGCCCGCTCGGCCGTCAAACTGCGCCCGAACAACGCCATTTCCTTTAACACCGCCTCGGGTAACAGTCGCGCCAGCCGCTGCGTTCCCGACCAACCCGGCACAATCCCGACCCCAGTTTCGGGCAGTGCGATCCGCGCCTTTGGCGACATCACCCGGATATCACAGGTTGCCGCCAGTTCCAGCCCGCCGCCATAGGCATGCCCCTCGATCACGGCAATCGTCGGCTTGGCCAGCCGCGCAAGTCGGTCAAACACCCGGTGGCCGCCCCGAACCCAAGCCCGCGCAAAATCATCCGGCGCAAGGCCAGACCAGGCATTGATATCCGCCCCGGTGCAAAACGCCCGGTGTCCGGTCGCTGTCACCAGAACCACCACCACATCCGCCCGCGCCTCGATCACGTCGCAATGTGCTGCGATCTGCGCCAGCATGTCGGGGGTCAAGGCGTTCAGCTTGGCCGGATTGTCCAGCCGCAGCTCGGCCACCCGCCCCTCGACCAGCAGATGCACCTGCGTCATAACGCCAACCCCATCGCGCCTTCGGCCAACAGGGCCAGTGGCATGAGCACGGCATTCGTGGCCACCGCGACCCGGCCCTGCGACGCTGCCACGATATCGCGCTGCGGATCGATCCCCGGCATGATCTCGGTCGCAACCAGACCGCCTTCAGTCAACCGGATCACGCAGCGTTCGGTTACGTATAACACGTCCTGCCCCTGCGCGCGTGCGCGCGCACCCGAAAAGGTCACATGTTCCACCCGGTCTACCATTTTGGTGAACTTGCCGGGCCGCACCACGCTCAACCCCGCGGTGGTCAACGCGATCTCTGCACCCGCCTCGAACCAGCCCGAGAATACGATCTTGCGCGCATGGGACGTGATATCGACAAACCCGCCGCAACCCGCAGTCAGGTAGGGCTTCTTGCCAAGCTTGCTGACATTCACATTGCCCTCAACATCCACCTCCATGAAGGACAGCAAGGCCATGTCAAACCCGCCACCCTGAAAATAGGTGAACTGCGCCGGGCTTGGCATGAAGGCATCCGCGTTGCTGGCACAGCCAAAGGCAAAGCCGGTCAAAGGCATCCCGCCGACGGCCCCTTGTTCGATTGCCCAAGTGACCGCCTGTGGCTCTCCCGCTTCCAGCAGGATGCGTGGCACGATCGCCGAAATGCCAAAGCCCAGATTGGCCGTCATTCCACGCCGCAATTCCATCGCTGCACGTCGGGCGATGACCTTTTCAACCCCGTGCTCGGCCAGTTGGAACGAGGCCAAGGGTCGCATCACCTCGCCCGAGATTGCCGGATCATGAAGCGTCTCTGTCGTCTGCCGTTGATCGGGATCCAGCACGATCAGGTCGACCAGATGCCCCGGCACCCGTACGTCATGGGGTCGCAGACTACCGGCCAAGGTCACGCGCTTGACCTGTGCAATCACCAGCCCGCCATTGTTGCGCGCCGCAATCGCCTGATCCAGACCGCCAAGATAGGCACCCTCATGCTCATATGTCAGGTTGCCCCGCTCATCCGCCGTGGTCGCGCGCAGGATGCACACATCTGGCGCGATGTTTGGGAAATGCAGCCAAGTCTCGCCGCCAAATTCGACGCGGTGCACAATCGGCGCCGCTGCGGCGCGCGCATTCATGGCACATCCCTCGCGGACAGGGTCCACAAAGGTCTGCAAGCCGATCCTGGTCAACACGCCCGGTTTGCGCGCCGCAACATCACGGTGCATGTCGAACATGATTCCGGACGGCACGTTATACGCCGCCAACCTGTCTTCGATGATCATCTTCCAGATCTCGGGCATCGGCAGGTTCGACGACCCCGAAGGATAGGACCCCCCGATCACCCGGGCCAGCAAGCCATCCTGCGCGATGTGGTCAATGCCCTTGACCCCGTACATATCGCCCGCCGCAATCGGATGCAGCGTGGTGATCGCCTTGGGATGACCCGTCTCGCGAAATCGCGCCCCCAAGGCCGCCAGTACCTTGTCCGGGCATCCCAAAGCCGAGGAGGATGACACGGTGACAACCGCACCATCCTTGATCCGCGCCACGGCATAATCCGCCGAAACCAACTTGTCCATGCACCCTCCGTTCACATCACGCCCAGACGTCATGTTCCCGGTATCAGTACCTTATGCAACTTGCCAATGGCTACTGGAACGTTCCAAATTGGTCGAAAGATTGTCAGTCAACTTTGAGTCCGCTTGCCCACAGCGCAAAATGCCCATCCCGCTGAACCCGGACCGAGGCAAAGCCAGCCCGCTCCAGATGAGCCGCCAGCGTGCCCGCCACAAAGCCGGTCCGGTGGCCCATGAAGGCGTTGCCCTGCGCCAAGGCCGGTCGAAAACCATATAGCATGTCCAAAGGCGCGATCGGCCCCATGGCTGACATGTAGGCCGCATCCTCCAACCGCCCGGCGGCCACCAATTCCGCCACTTGCTGTAAGTCCGGCATCGTCAGCAGCACAAAACCGCCCGGTGTCAGCACACGGTGGAACTCGGCCAAGGCGATGGGCACCTCATGGCTTGCCAGATGCTCCAGATTGTGCGCTGACCAAACGGCATCCACGGACCCCGTCTCGACCATGGGCATTTCGGTGATCGAGGCGATGATATCGGGGGCCACGCCGGGATCTATGTCCAGTCGCAACTCATTCCACGCGCCCGGCGGAAAGAAGGCTGCGGGCAGCTTGGATGGATCAGCGGCCCCGCAGCCCACATGCAGCACATTCCGCGTCGCGACCGCTTGTGCACCGTCAAAGGTCAGTTTCGTTTCGATCGTCATAGGCATCTCCATCAAGGTTCACGCAGGCTTTCGTTCATCCCGCGCATCAAAGGGTCCAGAAAGTAATCCAGCACGCTCCGCGTGCCGGTCTTGATTTCCGCAGTCAAAGTCATCCCCGGCAGCACCTGCGCACCGTCGGACAAATTGGTCAGATGCCCGCCCAGCGTCACGCGGGCCGAATGCACGGCGGCGGTCGTGCCTTCAGGGGTAAACGAGCCATGGCTGACATCCTGCAACCGCCCCGCCAGCGCGCCATGACGCCGCCATGCGAAAGCGTCGATCTTCACCGTGACCGGATCGCCCATTGCAATGCTTCCGGCCTCGGATGATTTCACATCGATCTCTGCGATCAGCGGCACATCGCTGGGCACCAGCACCACCACCGGCTCGCCCTCCACGATCATCGATCCCGGCCCGCCCTTGGCGACCGACAGCACGACACCCGTGCGCGGCGCACGCAGGTCTGCCAAAGCGGACAGACGGTCTGCCTTCGTCAACTGCTCCTCAACTTCGGCGAGTTTCGGGGCAAGGGTGGCATAGGCCTCGGCGGTTTGGCGTTTCAGATCAATGTTGAACGCCAACAGGGCCGCGCGCGCCTGAAACAGTCGCTGGGCCAAATCGTCAAGGCGCGCGAAATGTGCATTCAGCGCGGTTTCCGCATCAATTCGCGCCAGCCGCGCCTCCATCGCCTGAAGTTGCGATCCGGCCTTGCCCTTGGCCAAGGTAACGCGCATGGTTTCGATCTGCAGCGCGATGTCTCGGCGATCCGTCAGACCCTGTTCTGCCGCCTGCTCCGTTTCAATGGCCTTGATGACCGAGGTTTCTGCCGCGCGCAATTGATCCCGCTGCGCCGCTGCAAGTCCGGTGCGCTGGCTTTGAACCTGCGCCTGCAAGGCCTGATCGGCATCGCCCGGCCGCATAACCGTGTCGTCAATCTCGGCCCGCAACCGCGCCAATTGCGCCGACAGGGCGCGCCGTTCAATCTCCAACGCCGCCCGATCGGCATCGGTCAGCGTTGAATCCAGCCGCGCCACCACCTGACCTGTAACAACAGTGTCGCCGGGCCTGACCAACAACTCTTTCAGCACGGCCCGGCTCAAAGGCTGCAAGATCACCGGGGGCGCGTCTGCCGCCAAACGTCCTGGGGCCGTCACCACGATGTCGATCCGCGTCAAGGTTGCGACCACCAGCAAAGCCGCCACAAGGGCCGCCCCCAGCGCCGGCCACATCCGAAGCGTCAGCGACAGCGGCTCGACCACCAGCCGGTCAAGATCGGCTTGAAACGCCATCGCATCTGCGGCCACGACCGGGCGTTTCATGTCATATGCTCGGTCTGTTGCTGCCAAAGGTGTCGATAGATGTCGCAACGTTCCAGCAGCACGCCATGTGTCGCCATATCTGCCACACGGCCCTGTTCCAGCACCACGATCGCATCTGCGCGCACCAGCGACGACAGCCGATGCGACACCACAATCACTGTCCGACCTTTGGCAATGGCCGCCAGGTTGCGATTGACCACGGCCTCGGATTCAGGGTCGAGGGCCGACGTCGCCTCATCGAACACCAAAATCCGCGGTACCGCCATCAGCGCCCGGGCAATGGCAATCCGTTGCCGCTGCCCACCCGAAAGGTTTGCCCCACCCTCTTCGACCCGCGTGTGAAAACCCTGTGGCAGACGCCGTATGAACTCTTCAGCCCCGGCAAGTTTGGCGGCAATCAGCACTTCTTCCAGCCCAGCATCCGGGCGTGCGGTGGCGATATTGTCGCGGATCGTGCCGCGAAAAAGCAGGTTTTCTTGCAAGACCACACCCAAGGACCGACGCAAATGCTCCAGATCGATCTGGCGGATGTCCACGCCATCCAATTGGATAAGCCCAGCCTGTGGCACCTCGATCCCTTGGATCAATCGCGTCAGCGTCGTCTTGCCAGACCCTGACCGCCCCACGATGCCGATCACCTGGCCCGGCACGATGTCCAGACTGATCCCATCCAATGCCGGTGTGGCGCTGCCGGGATAGGTGAAACTGACCTGTTCCAGCTTCAAGCGACCGGAAATCTGATGCTTCATCGGGCGCGGCAGATCGCCACCCTCTGGCATCTGATCCAGGACCCCCGCCAGCATCCGCACCGATAAGGCCGCCTCCTGATACTCGTTGATCAGCCCGACGATCTGCACCAGCGGCCCGGTCACCCGCCCAGCCAGCATCACAAAGGCCACAAGTGCGCCAGTCGACAGTTCGGCCTGCAGAACCAAGGCGGCACCATAGGCGATCACGCTGACCTGCATCAACTTTTCCAGCAGGCCGGTCACCGTCGAGGCCAGTGCCCCGATTGCCCCGACATCCCATTGTCGACGCAAGGAAGCCGCCAGATCATCCTCCCAAATCCTGCGCCGCAAAGATTCCAGCACCAGCGATTTCACGGCGCGCATGTTGTGCAGCGTCTCAGTCAGGTTGGCCTGACGTTCGCCCTCTGCTGCGTATAATGCATTGAGGCGGCGACGAAATGTCGGCAACAGCAGCCCGATACAGCCCGCAATCGCCAAGGCAAAGCCCAAGACCACGACCGTCAAAGGCCCGCTCAACAATGTCAGTATGATGAGCAGTAATGGCAAGAACGCGGCGTCCAACAGTGTCTGAAACAGCCGCCCCGTCAAAAAGCTGCGGATCTTTTCGGTCTGTTGCATGTGGCGGGTCAGAACCCCGGCGGGCGTCGTTTCAAACACCGACAGCGGCAGCCTTAGCAGATGTGCAAATGTCCTCGCCCCGATGACCGCATCGACCCGAGCCCCCGCAATCTGCATAAGCCTTTGTCTTACATAAGAAAAACCTGCATCAAAGCTCGCCAGCACCACATAGATCACCACAATCGCCGTCAGGGTGTTCCAGGCCTGATGGGCAATCACGCGGTCAATCAGAACCTGAAACAGCAAGGGCAGGCTGAAGCTGATCAGGTTGCCCACCACAACCGCAAGCGCGACCCCAGCCAGCAACCGCGACTGCGACCGCAGCGCAGGCATGAACCATGACAGGCCAAATGCTGACCGCTCTGCCTTCTCGACCGCGCGTTGTACAAGCAGTATCCGCCCCGTCCACCGGGCCGCAAAATCGGGCAAAGATAGGGTCTGCACCCCCGCTGCCTCATTCGCCGGATCGAGTATGGCCGCAACCTTGGTGCCGTCCTGCTCCATCACCGTGATCAAGATGACCCAGGCACCATGCGTGCAGGGGATCAGCGCAGGATAGGCCGTCCCAAGCGTGGCCGCTGTCTTGAGGGTGCAGCGCTGCATCAACCGGCTGCGCAATCCGACCTTGGTCAAGGCCGCAATGACCGAGTGCACCATATCGCCATCGATCAGTGTCGGCAAATCCTCGGGGCGCAGCGCCACCCCGTGATGCGCCGCAATCAAGAAGGTCGCTCGCAACGCCGTCAACTGACACTCGCGCAGTGCCAATTCGCGGGCAAGATTTGGGTCCGAAATGCTCATGACTGACCCTAGTCGCAACGATCTTAATGGCCGGTGAATGTCTTTGCGTGCAAAACAGCGAAATCACCATCATTCGAGCCGACCCAACCCACCAGGGACGGCAAGGCATCGCGCGAGAGACACTGGTCCCCTCAGGCGCACCGAGCTGTGCCCGAAAGTTGGTGACGACGTGATCAGGCGGCTTTGATTTCGTGCTTGATACCGTCACGGAATTCAACCCCCTGGATGATTTCGGGCATTGTTGTCGTCGTAGCGCCAGAGAGAGAGCGTTTGGCGAGCATCGGTCAGGCT
>JBAXXO010000008.1:0-26386 GCA_037127855.1 Alphaproteobacteria bacterium | reverse complement strand
TATTCCGGTCGAACCGTTGAAATGTGGAGCGATTTCGTGCTGATCCTTGAATGCCCCTATTGCGGCATCCGTGCCGACGAAACCGAATTGTCGCCCGGCCACGAGGCGCATCTGAAACGGTATGGACCGGGCTCGACTGATGCCGAGTTTGAAGCCTACATGTTCGCCCGCAAGAATCCAAAGGGCGTGCATTTTGAACGTTGGCGGCATGTCTACGGCTGTGGAAAATGGTTTCTTGCCGCCCGTGACACCGCAACGCTGGAGGTATTTGGTACCTATGCCGCGCAAAGTTCCGGTCCGCCGCCGGATCTGGTGGCGAAAATCACAGCCAAGCGGCCAGACTGGCAGGGGTTTTGAATGAGCACCCGTTTGAACAAGGGCGGTCAGTTGATAGACCGGTCCCAACCGATTGAATTTTCGTTTAATGGCAAAGTGCTGCGCGGGTTCGCCGGTGACACTCTGGCTGCGGCCTTGCTTGCCAATGACCAAATGCTGGTCGGCAGGTCTTTCAAATACCATCGTCCGCGTGGGATTGTGGCATCCGGCGCCGAGGAGCCGAACGCCCTGATCAATTTGGGCTCTGGTGGACGTTTCGAGCCGAACCAGCGGGCGACGACGACCGAGCTATTCCCCGGTTTGCAAGCGGAAAGCCAAAACCATTGGCCAAGCCTCGAATATGACATCGGCGGCGTGAACAATCTGCTGGCGCGATTCCTGCCGGGTGGCTTTTACTACAAGACCTTCATGTATCCGCGCGCGGCGTGGAAACATGTGTTCGAACCGTTCATCCGCAAGTCTGCGGGCCTTGGCAAAGCCCCCAAGGTTGCCGACGCCGACCGCTATGAACAGGCCTACGCGTTTTGCGACGTTCTGATCGCCGGTGGCGGTGTGGCAGGTCTGGAAGCGGCTCTTGTGGCGGGCCAAGCTGGAAAACGCGTGATCTTGCTAGAGCAAGCCGCCTTTTGGGGCGGGCGGGCGATCGCAGATGGCGATGACAGCCTGAGAAATTGGGTGAGAAACACCGTTCAAAGCCTTGTCAAGATGAGCAATGTTCAGCTTCGACATCGCTGCACGGCGGCGGGTGTCTATGATCATGGTTATGTCCTGGCTGATGAAAGGGTTGGCGATCATACACCCGGCGATGGACGGCCCAAACATCGCCTATGGCGGATCAGGGCGGGCAAGATCATTGCGGCAACGGGGGCGATCGAACGGCCCCTATCGTTTGCTGGCAATGACATACCGGGCGTGATGCTGGCCTCGGCGGTGCGGGATTATGTGGTGAATTATGCGGTATCCCCCGGTGACCGGACGGTGATCGTGACAAACAATGACGATGCCTACCGCACGGCGATTGCGTTGCATGGCGCTGGTCTGGCCGTGCCTTGCATCCTGGACATTCGTGCCGAGGTAACGGGTGATCTGCCCAGACTGGCGCGCAACATGGGCATCAGGGTCGAACTCGGCCATGCCATTGCAGCGGTCAAAGGTGGCAAACGCGTCAACGCCGTCTCGGTCTGCCGTCAGGTGGGCGAGGGCACAGTGATCGAGGACATCGCCTGTGAGGCTGTGGCCATGTCGGGCGGCTGGTCACCCGTCGTGCATTTGTGGAGCCATTGTGGCGGCAAGTTGGTTTGGGATGACGTTCAGGGTCATTTTCGACCCGATGCCACTCGCCCGCCGACGGGCCAAGATGGTGAGGGGATGGTGACCTGCACTGGCACAGCGAATGGCGATCATCTGCCAGTTCCGGAGCCGGTCTGGATCATGCCGCAGGGGGCTGGCATCAAACTTAAGTCAAAGATGTGGCTGGATTATCAAAATGACGTCAAGGTTTCGGATGTGCAGCTTGCGGCGCGGGAAGGTTACGTCAGCGTTGAACATACCAAGCGTTACACGACCCTTGGCATGGCCACGGATCAGGGCAAGCTGTCAAACGTCAATGGGTTGGCGGTGCTGGCCGATGCGTTGAACATCTCGATCCCAGCGGTCGGCACCACCACCTTTCGGCCACCCTATACGCCGGTGGTTCTAGGGGCGCTGGCTGGCGAAAGCCGCGGTGAGATCTTCCAGCCGGTCCGGGTTACGCCAATCCAAGCCTGGCATCAAAACCACGGTGCTTACATGGAGCCTGTCGGCCTTTGGCGCCGGCCCTATTGCTTTGTCAGGGGGGGCGAGACCCATGCGCAGGCGGTGGAACGCGAGATTTTGAACGCTCGGGCGAATGCAGGGCTGCTGGATGCCTCGACTCTGGGCAAGATCATCGTCAAGGGCGCGGATGCAGGGCGGTTTCTGGATATGATTTATACGAACGTCATGTCCAATCTGGGACAGGGAAAGTGTCGCTATGGTCTGATGTGCAACGAAAACGGCTTCTTGTCCGATGATGGCGTGGTGATTCGGTTGGGTGATGATTCATGGTTGTGTCACACCACAACCGGCGGGGCCGAGCGGATTCATGCCCAAATGGAAGACTGGCTGCAATGCGAATGGTGGGATTGGCAAGTCTATACCGCCAATGTGACCGAGCAATACGCTCAGATCGCGGTGGCGGGGCCGAAGGCGAGGCTGGTGCTGGAAAAGCTGGGAGGCATGGATGTTTCGGCCCAAGCGATGCCATTCATGACCTTTGCCGAGGGCGTTCTGGCGGGATTGCCGGTGAGGGTGCACCGGATCAGTTTCTCGGGCGAGTTGTCTTTCGAAATCGCGGTACCTGCGGGCCTTGGGTTGGAGTTGTGGGAAAAGCTGGTCGCGGCCGGGGCCGGGTTCGGCGTGATGCCTTACGGAACCGAGGCGATGCATATCCTGCGGGCTGAGAAAGGGTTCATCATGATTGGCGATGAAACCGACGGCACGATCATTCCCCAGGATCTGAATCTGGCTTGGGCGATATCGAAGAAGAAGGCGGATTATCTGGGCAAGCGCGGGCAGGAGCGGACCTATCTTGCCAGGGCGGACCGCTGGAAACTGGCGGGCTTTGAAACCCTGGATGGATCGGTCATTCCAGACGGGGCCTATGTCGTCGCCGATGGCCATAATGGAAACGGGCAGAGGAATACGCAAGGGCGGGTCACCTCGACCTATTACAGTCCAACCTTGAAACGGGGAATCGCGATGGGGCTGTTGACAGGCGGCCTGGACCGTATGGGCGATATCGTCGAGTTCAATACCGTGACAGGTGGAACGGTGCGGGCCCGCGTTGTGGACCCTGTGTTTTATGACAAAGAGGGGAACAGGCAAAATGTCTGATCCGGTCAGCACCCTGGGGGCGGCATCCTATGATGGATTTGCGACGATCCGGGAAATCGGGCCGCTGGGAATGGTCACCTTGCGGGCGCGAGCAGACCTGGCGGGGCTGACTGAGGCCGTGCGCGCGGTGACGGGGACCGATCTGCCGTTGCCGCGACGGATCGAGGTGGCGGGGGCGTGTGCGGCGGGTTGGATGAGCCCAGACGAATATCTGCTGATCCTGCCCCATGATCGGACAGAGGCCGCCGTCACGTCGATCAGTATCGCTTTGCAGGGCCAGCATCATCTGGCCGTCGTGGTGTCGGATGCCAGGGCCGTGTTCCGGATCGAGGGCGACAAGGCCGATCAGGTGCTGGCAAAACTGGTGCCGGTCGATCTGCCGGCACTGCCACCGGGCGAAATCCGGCGGACCCGCGCGGCGCAGGTCGCGGCGGCTTTTTGGCGGCAGGGTGACGGATTCACGCTGGTCTGCTTTCGGTCGGTCGCGCCCTATGTCATGGGATTGCTGACCCATTCGGCGATGCCAGGGTCAGAATTGTTCTGAGACTCCGACGCGCGGGATGTTGGTAAATTGCATATTCATCATGTGGTTATCGGTGACCAAGAACCGAGTTTTGACTTTCTTAGCCTCAAACCGGATCAGCGAGTCCCAAGCCGCTTTTTGGCAGACCTTTAGACCTACCTCGGCAAGGCGAGCACGCCGCAGTACCGTGGGCGGGGAGGTAGGCGTTGCGAACCGTTTTCCGAAACGCTATCAAGGAGCTCACGGCCTCGTAGCTCAACTGGATAGAGCAAGTGACTTCTAATCACTAGGTTGGGCGTTCGAGTCGTCCCGGGGTCACCAATTCCAGAACAGTGATACAAGCGACCGCAATTGCATTACTTTTTCAAGTCTATTGCGCTTTATGACGGAACCAAAACAACGTGACGGCGTCAGGAAAAGCAAGAATCCAAAATAGTAAGGCGGCGCTTGCAGCGCGTAGACACGGAGGCGGATGTTCACTCTGTGACCTTACGTTGCGTGGAACCTGTGGCGCTGGACTCAACCTCGGAAAACGGGTTCCAGTCTCGGTTGTCTGATACGATCTTGTCATGATGGCCGCCGAAACGATGGACATTTTCTGAGTCAAAGCATGAAACTGGTATCCTGTGTGAATGCGGGCTGCGGATACACTGGTCTTTATTCGTCCATCCCTGTCTTGACGATGATGCTAAGGTGTCTAGGTTGCCCTGCAACGGAATCCAAAGGTGGACATAACATTGAACGACCTTGCGCTAAGGCAGACGCATCTGCAGAACGACATTCTGCGCCATTTGCAGCAAACACTTGGCAAAGACGACGCCAATGCCAGCATCTATGATTGGCGCATGGCGCTGAGCTTTGCGATCCGCGACCGCATTGTCGAGCCATGGTTCGCCTCGACACGCCGCACCTGGGCCGAAGATCGCAAGCGCGTGTATTATCTGTCGATGGAGTTTCTGATCGGGCGTCTGCTTGAGGATGCCACAGTCAATCTTGGTCTGCGCGACATGGCGATCGAGGTGATGGCCAATCTGGGGCAGGATTTTCGCGCCATCGTCGAGGATGAGCCGGACGCGGCCTTGGGCAATGGTGGATTGGGGCGGTTGGCGGCCTGTTTCATGGAAAGCATGGCCACGATAGGCTGCCCAGCCTACGGCTATGGCATCCGCTATGAACATGGCCTGTTTCGACAGCATTTTGTGATGGGTCAGCAGGCCGAAATGGCCGAGGACTGGTTGCAGCACCGCAACCCGTGGGAGTTTGAGCGGCCCGAAAGCGCCTATACCATCGGGTTCAAGGGCGCGGTCGAAACGGTGAATGGACGCGAGCGTTGGGTGCCTGCGGAAACTGTCTATGCCTCGGCCTATGATACCCCGGTGATCGGGTGGACCGGAAAATGGGCGAATACATTGCGGCTGTGGTCGGCACGTTCGACCACATTGTTCGATCTGGAACGCTTTAATCGGGGCGACTATACGGCGGCGGCGGAGCCCGAGGCCTTGGCCCGCACGCTCAGCAGGGTGCTGTACCCCGACGATTCCACCTATCAGGGCAAGGAGTTGCGGCTGAAACAGGAGTTTTTCCTGACATCGGCGGCCCTGCAAGACATCTTGCGCCGTTTCAAGACCACGCATGATGACCTGACACTGTTGCCGAAACATGTGGCGATCCAGATGAACGATACCCATCCTGCTATTGCCGGGCCGGAACTGGTGCGCCTTTTGACCGACGATCACGGCATGGAATTTGCCGCTGCCGTGGACACCGCCCGTGCCTGCCTGGGCTATACCAACCACACTCTGCTGCCGGAAGCGTTGGAACGTTGGGCGACCTTTACCTTTGGCAATGTGTTGCCGCGCCACATGCAGATTGTCGAGCGGATCGACAGCTGGCACCGCATGAAATACGCCGCGCGCCCGCATTACATCGGCATCGTCAAGCATCACGAAGTGCGGATGGGCGAGTTGGCCTTCATCATGGCGCACAAGGTCAACGGGGTGTCGGCACTGCATTCAGACCTGGTCAAGACCAACCTGTTCCCCGAATTGCATAAGTTGCACCCTGATCGGATCATCAACCAGACCAATGGTGTGACACCGCGCCGCTGGCTAAAAATGTGCAACCGCCCGCTGTCGGACCTGATCACCAGCACGATTGGCGAGGGGTGGGAGAATAACCTTGACCGCCTGCGCGAATTGGAGCCGCATGTGGACGACAAAGGCTTTCGTGCTGAGTTTCATCAGGCCAAACGTGCCAACAAGGTGGCGCTGGCGGGTTGGATCAAGGCGCATTCGGGGCTGGTGGTCAGCCCGGATGCGCTGTTCGATGTGCAGATCAAGCGCATTCATGAATACAAGCGCCAGTTGTTGAACGTCCTTCAGTCGTTGGCGCATTGGAATCGGCTGAAGGCAAATCCGACCGCGCCTTGGGTGCCACGTGTCAAGATATTCGGCGGCAAATCGGCGCCGGGCTATGCTGTGGCCAAGGAAATAATTCATCTTATCAACGATGTCGCCACGGTCATCAACAGTGACCCCGACACCGCTGATCTTCTGAAGATCGTCTATCCGCCGAACTACAATGTCTCGATGGCGGAACATCTGGTGCCGGCGGCAGACCTGTCGGAACAGATATCGACCGCTGGGATGGAGGCGTCGGGCACCGGCAACATGAAGTTCATGATCAACGGCGCCCCCACCATCGGCACGCTGGACGGGGCCAATGTGGAGATTTTGCGCGAGGTCGGGGCCGACAATTTTTTCCTGTTCGGCATGTCCACCGGCGAGGCCGAGGCCTGTCGTGCGCTGCCCGATAATGCAAGGCTGGCAATCGAGGCGAGTTTGCCCCTGCAGGAAATTCTGCAGCAAATCTCGGAAGGTCGCTTCAGCCCCGATCAGCCCGACCGCTATCATGGCCTGGTGCATCGTATCTGGCATTATGATTATTTCCTCGTCGCATCCGATTTCGCCGCTTATGATGCCGCGCAGGCTAGGGTGGACACTGTCTTTGCCGATCGCGACGCGTGGGTCAGAATGGCGGCGATGAACACGGCGCGGTCCGGATTCTTTTCATCCGACCGGACGATCCGCAGTTACATGCAGGACATCTGGAACATTCCATCAGCCTTGTGAGGACTGAATGACACAGACCGCCATCGACCCTGCTGCATGGCAAGCCATTGTCGAAGGGCGTCATGGTGACCCTTTTGCCGTGCTGGGGCCGCATCAGTCGGGGGGGGATTGGGTTGTGACCGCCTTTGTGCCGGGTGCCGAGCGGCTGTTCGTGCTGGGGGCGAAATCTGCCGAGCCGGTCGAGGCGCAGGCCGTGCCAGGCTTTGATGGCCTGTTTCAGGGTGTTTTGGCCCGCAAGGGCGCTTACCGGCTGAAGGCGCAGGGCCATGGCACGGAGTGGGAGCTTGAAGACCCGTTCCGATTTGGCCCGATCATGGGCGAGATGGACGAGTACCTGCTGGGCGAGGGCACGCACAAGCGCATCTGGCAGGTGTTGGGCGCGCATCTGACGACCCATGAGGGGGTGGAGGGGGTGCATTTTGCGGTCTGGGCCCCCAATGCGCAGCGGGTCTCGGTGGTGGGGGATTTCAACATCTGGGATGGTCGCCGCCACCCGATGCGGCGGCGCGGGGCAACGGGGGTTTGGGAAACCTTTGTGCCGGGATTGAAGGATGGGGCCAGCTACAAATATGAAATCCGGTCGAACACCGGCGACTTGATCCCGCTGAAGGCCGATCCGGTCGGCTTTGGCTCGGAGCATCCGCCAGCCAATGCCAGCGTCGTGCGCGACATCAGACCAAAAACGTGGACCGACACGGCATGGATGAACAGACGCCAAAGCGCACAGACAATCGACGCGCCGATGTCGATCTATGAGGTGCATCTGGGGTCGTGGCGGCGCGCGTCGGGCAACCGCATGTTGTCTTATCTGGAATTGGCCGAACAATTGGTCGACTATGCGGCCGATATGGGCTTTACCCATATCGAACTGATGCCCGTCAGCGAATATCCCTTTGACGGTTCCTGGGGGTATCAGCCCGTGGGCCTGTTTGCGCCCACCATCCGCCACGGCACACCACAAGAGTTTCGCGCCCTGATAGAGGCGGCGCATGACAAAGGGATCGGCGTGTTGCTGGATTGGGTGCCGGGACATTTCCCGACCGATCCGCACGGGCTTGGCCGCTTTGACGGGTCGGCGCTGTATGAACACCAAGACCCCCGTGAGGGCTTTCACCAGGATTGGAACACGCTGATCTACAATTACGGTCGGCTTGAGGTGTCGAACTATCTTGTATCCAACGCGCTGTATTGGTTGGAGGAGTACCATCTGGACGGCATCCGCGTCGATGCTGTCGCCTCGATGCTGTACCGCGATTACAGTCGCAAGGCGGGAGAATGGATCCCGAACGAGGATGGCGGGCGCGAGAATTACGAGGCGATTGCGGTGTTGCAGCGAACCAACATCACCGCTTACGGCGAAGTGCCGGGCATCGTCACGATCGCCGAGGAAAGCACGTCGTTTCCGGGCGTCTCGCGCCCAGTCAGCCTTGGAGGTCTGGGGTTCGGGTTCAAGTGGAACATGGGCTGGATGAATGACACACTGTCCTATATGCAAAGGGACCCGGTCTATCGCAAGCATCACCACAACCAGATGACCTTTGGGCTGGTCTATGCTTGGAGCGAAAACTTCATCCTGCCGATCAGCCATGACGAGGTTGTGCATGGCAAGGGCAGCATGATCGCCAAGATGCCGGGCAATGCTTGGGAAAAGTTTGCCAATCTGCGGGCCTATTACGGCTTTATGTGGGCGCATCCGGGCAAGAAATTGCTGTTCATGGGCTGCGAATTTGCCCAAGGGGCCGAGTGGAACCACAATCAAAGCCTGGATTGGCACCAGTTGGACCTGGCCGAACACAAGGGCATCCAGTCACTGGTGCGCGACCTGAATGCCGTCATGCGGGCCAATCGGGCCCTGTATCTGAACGACACGCGCCCCGAAGGCTTTGCCTGGCTGGAGGGGGGCGATGCCGAGGGGTCGACCTTTGTCTGGGCGCGCAGGGGTGGGCCTGATGACCCGGTGGTGATTGCCGCCATCAACATGACCCCGGTCGAGCGACGGGTCCGGATCGGCCTAACGGCAATGGGGCATTGGCAGGAAGTTATGAACACGGATGCGGCAATCTATGGTGGAGGCAATCGGGGCAATCTGGGGGGGGTGGAGGCTGAAACCATACCTTGGCACGGTCAGCTGCAATCAGCCCGTGTCACCTTGCCGCCACTATCGGCAGTGTACTTTCGCCAGGCATGACGCGGAGCCAACACAGCAATCGGCGAAAACGCCGCATCACGGGAGGAAGACCATGCAGCCAAAACCCAATGCCCGGCTTTCAACGCAAGCCATGGCTTTCGTTCTGGCCGGAGGGCGGGGCAGCCGTCTGAAGGAATTGACCGACCTGCGCGCCAAGCCCGCGGTCTATTTTGGAGGCAAGACGCGGATCATCGATTTTGCCCTGTCAAATGCGCTGAACTCGGGCATTCGCAAGATGGCGATTGCCACGCAGTACAAAGCGCATTCCCTGATCCGCCACATGCAGCGGGGCTGGGGATTTTTCCGGGCGGAGCGGAACGAGTATCTTGATATCCTGCCTGCCAGCCAGCGCGTGGATGAGAACAAATGGTATCTGGGCACCGCCGATGCCGTGACGCAGAACATTGATATTGTTGACTCTTATGGGGTCAAATATGTGGTGATCCTGGCGGGCGACCATATCTACAAGATGGATTACGAGATCATGCTGCAACAGCATGTGAATAGCGGGGCCGATGTGACCATCGGTTGCCTGACCGTGCCGCGGATGGAGGCCACAGCCTTTGGCGTGATGGCGGTGGACAAGGATCTGCGCATCACGAGGTTTCTGGAAAAACCCAAGGATCCGCCCGCAATCCCCGGCGACCCAGATCATGCCCTGGCCTCGATGGGGATCTATGTTTTTGATTGGGCATTTTTGCGCGATCTGCTGATCCGTGACGCTGCGGACCCCAATTCATCGCATGATTTCGGCAATGACATCATCCCGGACATCGTGAAGAACGGCAAGGCCGTGGCGCACCGCTTTGCTGAGAGCTGCGTTAAATCGGGGACGGAGACCGAACCCTATTGGCGCGATGTCGGCACGATTGACGCGTTCTGGCAGGCCAATATCGACCTGACCGATTTCGTGCCCAAGTTGGACATCTATGACCAAAGCTGGCCGATCTGGACCTATTCCGAAATCGTACCGCCGGCCAAGTTCATTCACGACACCGAAGGTCGGCGCGGGATGGCGGTGTCGTCATTGGTATCGGGCGACTGCATCGTATCGGGGTCGCAGGTGCGAAATTCGCTGCTTTTCACTGGCTGCCGAACCCACAGTTTCTCGACACTGGAATATGTCGTGGCGCTGCCCGGGGTTGTGGTAAACCGCAAGGCGTCGCTGAAAAATTGCGTGATCGACCGCGGTGTGGTGATCCCCGATGGCATGGTCGTGGGCCGTGATCCCGAGGAGGACGCGAAATGGTTCCGTCGGACTGACGCCGGGATCGTGCTGGTGACCCAGACAATGGTCGATGCGCGACAGAAGGCCATTGGCTGAGCGATCTGGCGATGCCCAAAAGGCTGGGGGGCGGGCCCCCCGTCTGATAGTGGATATTTATGAAAAGATGAATGGGGGTCCGTATGATGGGTGCCGGTACAGAGGGTTTCGGAAGGGTCCTTTCGGTAGCCTCGGAATGTGTGCCCTTTGTCAAGACCGGGGGTCTGGCCGATGTGGTGGGGGCACTGCCTGCCGCTCTGGCCGCCCAGGGTTGGCAGATGCGCGTGCTTCTTCCGGCCTATCGGACGCTGAGAGCGATGGTAGAGAATTGGCCGGTCGTCTGGCACGAACAGGGTCTTTGGGGCGGCGATGGCCGGGTTCTGGCCGGTGAGGTTGCAGGCGTGTCGATGCTGCTGCTAGACGCGCCACATTTGTTTGACCGGGACGGCGGGCCCTATGGTCCGGCGGGTGGCGACTGGCCGGACAATCCGCAACGTTTTGCGGCACTCTCTTGGGTTGCCGCGCGGATTGCGCGCGAAGGGTTGGCCGATGGCTGGGCACCGCAGGTGCTGCATTGCCATGACTGGCAGGCGGGCTTTGCGCCGGCCTATCTGGCCTATGGCGGTTCTGGTGGGGTGGGATCGGTGCTGACCATTCACAACATCGCCTTTCAGGGTTGGGCCGAGGCTGCGGCGCTGAACGATCTGCGATTGCCGGCGACGGAGTTCCACCCCGATGCGTTGGAGTATTACGGCGGCCTGTCCAGCCTGAAGGCCGGAATGGTGACGGCGGATCGCATCACCACTGTTTCGCCAAGCTATGCCGCCGAATTGCTGCGGCCCGAATTCGGTATGGGATTACAAGGCATTCTGGCGCGGCGTGCCAACATCGTCTCGGGCATCCTGAACGGTGTCGACACCAAGGTCTGGTCGCCCGAAGCCGAGCCCTTGCCCTATGCAGCAGCCACGCTGAAGCGCAAGGCCAATGCCCGCGCTGCTTTGTGCGAGGAGTTCGGATTGCAGGTTCCCGGCCCATTGGCCATCGTCGTCAGTCGCCTGACCGGTCAGAAGGGCATTGACCTGATACCCGCCGTGATGCCTGACTTCATCGCGGCGGGGGGCGGTCTGGTCGTGCTGGGATCGGGCGATCCGGCGTTGGAGGGGGCGATGCAGGGTCTTTGCGCGCGCTATCCCGGTCGCGTGGGCCTGCGCATCGGTTATAACGAGACGTTGAGCCATCGGATTTTCGCGGGTGGCGATGCCGTTCTGGTGCCCAGTCGGTTCGAACCTTGCGGTCTGACGCAGATGTACGGCCTGCGCTATGGTACTTTGCCGGTTGTGGCGGCGGTTGGCGGGTTGGCTGATACGGTGATCCATGCCAATCCGGCAGCGATCTCGGCCCGGGTCGCTACGGGCATCACCTTTCATCCGACGGACGCCAACGCCTTTGCCACCGCACTGCGCCAGTTGGTGGCGCTGCATGCCAACAATTCACTCTGGGTCAAGGTACAGCGCAACGCGATGAAACAGGAAGTGGGCTGGGACCAATCCGCCGCTGCCTACGCCCAGCTATATGCCGAGATCACCGGATGATCGTGCAGCGCGCTGGCCTGAACGGATGTCCGCCCGGCATGCATCAGACAGTTGGCCGAGCCTTTCCCATGGGGGCGACGGTCGATGTTGGTGGCGTGAATTTTGCGGTCTTTTCTGCCCATGCGCATCTCATCGAGTTGTGCCTGTTTTCCGAGGGTGGCCGTCATGAAACGGGCCGCCTTTTGTTTAAAGAGCGTGACGGCGATGTCTGGCACATGCGGGTCGAGGGCATGAGGGCGGGCCAGCTATACGGCCTGCGCGCCCATGGACCCTATGCGCCGGATGACGGACACCGGTTCAACCCGCACAAACTGCTGATGGACCCATATGCCCGTGCCTATGACGGGCGATTGCGCTGGTCGGATGCCGTGATGGGCTACCGTATCGGTTCCACCAGGGCGGATTTGAGTTATGACACCCGCGACAGCGCCTTTGCCGTGCCGAAATCGGTGGTGATCGCGGATCAGGCCGATTGGGGCAATGACGTGCTGCCCCGGCATGCGTGGTCGGATACAGTGATCTATGAGGCCCATGTCAAAGGTTTGACGGCCCGTCATCCGGACCTGCCGCCTTTGCAGCGCGGCAAGTATTCCGGCCTCGGCGCACCCGAGATGATCGCGCATTATCAGCGTCTTGGGATCACGACAGTGGAATTGTTGCCGATGCAGGCCTTCGTGGACGAACGCTTTCTGGTGGCGCGCGGTCTGACCAATTACTGGGGCTATAACACACTGGGTTTTTTTGCGCCGGAGCCGCGCTATGGCGGTCGCCACGCTTTGGCCGAGTTCCGCGAGATGGTCCGCCGCCTGCATGCGGCACAGATCGAGGTCATTGTTGATGTTGTCTACAACCATACAGGCGAGGGTGACGAGTTCGGCCCAACGCTCAGCTTTCGTGGTCTGGACAACCGTAGCTATTACCGTCTGGCTGGCGGCGGGCGCCACTACGTCAATGACAGCGGCACCGGCAATACGTTCAACATCAACCATCCCATGGTGTTGCGTCTGGTGATGGACAGCCTGCGCTACTGGGTCGAGCATTGCCATGTCGATGGGTTTCGCTTTGACCTTGCCACGGCGCTTGGCCGTGAGCAGCACGGCTTTGACCCTGGTGCGGGGTTCTTTGATGCGATCCGACAAGACCCGGTGCTGTCGACCGTCAAGCTGATTGCCGAGCCTTGGGATATTGGCCCGGGCGGCTATCAGCTTGGGGCCTATCCGCATCCCTTTACGGAATGGAACGACCGTTTCCGCGATTCTGTGCGACGGTTCTGGCGCGGCGATGTCGGCATGGCGCCTGATCTGGCCAAGCGCCTGCTGGGCACTGCGGATGCCTTTGACCATGATGGCCGGGCTGCGACATCCTCGGTCAATTTTCTGACGGCGCATGACGGATTTACCCTCGACGATCTTGTCAGCTTTACGGTCAAACGCAATCTGGCCAATGGCGAGGACAATCGTGACGGCCATTCGGAAAACCATAGCGACAATCTGGGGGTAGAGGGTGCGACGACCGATCCCGACATCCGCGCCGCCCGCGCCTTGCGCAAGCGCAACATGCTTGCAACCCTGTTCCTGTCGCAAGGCGTACCGATGCTGCTGGCGGGCGACGAGTTGGGTCACAGTCAGGCAGGCAACAACAATGCCTATGCGCAAGACAATGCGACGACGTGGATCGACTGGGCGAAGGCGGATCCGGAGCTTGCCGCCTTTGTCGGCCGGTTGACCGCATTTAGGGCGGCGCATCCCGTGCTGCGGCAAAAGCACTTTCTGCATGGCCACCAGCGCCCGGCTGATCTAGTGCCGGACGTGATCTGGCGCCGCGCAGACGGCAAGACGCCCGACGCCAGCCAGTGGCGCGATCCGGAGTTTTGCTGTCTGGCGGTAGAACTGCGCATCAGTGCGCAGGCACCCCAAGGCCATGACATCGTTTTTGCGGTCTTCAACATGGGGCCCGACCAGCCACTGACCTTGCCCGAAACCGTTCCCGCATGGCAGATGGTGCTGGACACCACGCGCCCTGATGCCGATGCGGCATCTGCAAGGTCAGGGCTGCTGTTGCCTGCCAATTCCGTCACCGTATTCCTCCCCGATCCAAGCCGAGGCCCGTCATGACCGTTCTGACCATCGCCACCCAACCCATAGCGGGCCAGAAACCTGGCACGTCGGGTTTGCGCAAGAAGACCCCGGTGTTCATGGGGCCGCATTATCTTGAAAATTTCATTCAAGCCATTTTTGATGTTGTGGGCGCACAAGGCAAGACGTTTGTGCTGGGCGGTGATGGTCGCTATTTTAACGACCGGGCGGCGCAGGTGATCCTGCGCATGGCCGCCGCCAATGGCGCGGCGCGGGTCATCGTGGGGCAGGGCGCGATCCTGTCTACCCCTGCTGCGAGCCATCTGATCAGGCTGAACAAGACGGACGGTGGCATCATCATGTCGGCCAGCCACAATCCGGGCGGCCCACAGGAAGATTTCGGCGTCAAGTTCAACATGCCCAACGGTGGCCCGGCCCCCGAGGGTGTGACCGAAGCCATGTTCAGACGCACGACCGTGATAACCCAATATCTGATCGCTGAGGCTCATGACGTCGATCTGTCCGTGATCGGTCGCACCGGACTTGCCGGCATGGTGGTGGACGTGGTGGACCCGGTCAGCGATTATGCCGCCCTGATGGAGACGCTGTTTGATTTCCCCGCCATCCGGACGATGTTTGCCGCAGGGTTCAGGATGCGGATGGACAGCATGTGCGCCGTGACCGGGCCTTATGCGGCGGAAATCCTTGAAAACCGGCTGGGGGCGGCAAGGGGGACCTGCGTGAACGCCACGCCATTGCCTGATTTTGGCGGCATGCATCCCGACCCCAACCCGACCTGGGCCAAGACCCTGATGGACGAGATGTTCGGGCGTGATGCGCCCGATTTCGGCGCGGCGTCGGACGGAGACGGTGATCGGAACATGGTGGTTGGACGCGGCATCTATGTCTCGCCCTCGGACAGTCTTGCGGTTCTGGCGGCCAATGCGCATCTGGCACCGGGCTACAAGGCGGGGCTGAAGGGTGTGGCGCGCTCGATGCCGACAAGTGCGGCTGCCGACCGGGTTGCAGCGGCCTTGGGGATCTTGGCCTATGAGACGCCGACGGGGTGGAAATTCTTTGGCAATCTGCTGGATGCCGGGTTGGCCACGATCTGCGGCGAGGAAAGCTTTGGCACAGGGTCGGATCATGTGCGCGAAAAGGATGGGTTATGGGCCATCTTGCTGTGGCTTAACATTCTGGCGGTGCGGCGCGAGTCTGTGGCCGCGATCTTGTCGCAGCATTGGGCGCGGTTCGGGCGCAACTATTATTCGCGTCACGATTTCGAGGCGATTGCGACCGACAAGGCCGATGCCATGATGGCGGAATTGCGCGCCGCCTTGCCGGGCCTGACCGGTCGCGTGGTTGAAGGCCTTATCATCGCGGCGGCGGATGACTTTGCCTATACCGACCCGTTGGATGGCTCGGTTTCCATGGCGCAGGGCGTGCGGATACTGTTTGAGGGCGGCAGCCGGATCGTGTTGCGCCTGTCGGGCACCGGCACCGAGGGGGCAACCCTGCGGCTTTATCTTGAAAGCTATGCGTCCGGGCCGTTCGGCCTGGACCTTGATCCACAAGATGCTCTGGCACCGATCATCCGTGTCGCGCATGAGCTGGCGGGGATCGCCCGCCATACTGGGCGAACCGCGCCGAACGTCGTGACCTGACCCGTTTTTGTCGTAACTGCCGGTGACTTGGCCGGCATTGCGGCGTCTGATCTGCAAAACCGGGAGGCGGATATGAACGAGACGAGGGTCAGGTCGGGGCGGCAGGCGCGGCAGGCCGAGCGGGCAAAGAAGGGCGGCGGCATGGGGCGACCCTATATCGTCCGCAACATCCCAAGCTATGATGTGCTGTCCGAGGAAAACCTGATCAGGATCGAAGCCGCTGCCGACCGTGTGCTGGCCGAAACGGGCATCGAGTTTCGTGATGACCCGGCCACGCTGGATCTGTGGCGGCGCGCTGGCGCGAGGGTGGAGGGGGTGCTGGTCAGGTTTGAGCCCGGAATGCTGCGCGAGATCCTTAAATCGGCGCCGGCTGAGTTTACCCAGCACGCCCGAAACCCCGCCAACAACGTGCGGATCGGTGGCAAGAACGTGGTCTTTTCACCGGCCTATGGCAGCCCCTTTGTGATGGATCTGGACCGTGGGCGGCGCTTTGGCACGCTGGAGGATTTTCAGAATTTCATCAAGCTCGCCCAGTCCAGCCCCAACTTTCACCATTCAGGCGGCACGATCTGCGAGCCGACCGACATTCCGGTCAACAAGCGGCATCTGGATATGGTGCTGGCCCATATGGTGCTGTCTGACCGTGCCTTTATGGGGTCGGTCACCGCCGAGGAGCGGTCCGAGGACAATATCGAGATGTGCCGCGTCTTGTTCGGCGGCGATTTTGTCGACCGAAACTGTGTCATTCTGGGCAATGTCAATGTGAACTCGCCGCTGGTCTGGGACGGGACCATGACGCGGTCCTTGCGGGCCTATGCGCGGGCAAATCAGGCGGCAGTGATCGTGCCATTCATTCTGGGTGGGGCGATGGGGCCGGTCACGTCTGCAGGGGGGATCGTGCAATCGCTGGCCGAAACAATGGCGGGCTGCGCGCTGACGCAGTTGGAGCGAAAAGGCGCGCCGGTGATTTTTGGCAACTTCCTGTCTTCGATGTCGTTGCGATCTGGCAGCCCGACCTTTGGCACGCCTGAACCCGCGATCGGGTCGATGGTGATCGGGCAGTTGGCGCGGCGACTGAATCTGCCGCTGCGCTGTTCGGGCAATTTCACCACGTCGAAACTGCCAGACGGGCAAGCGATGATGGAGGGCACGATGAGCATGCTGGCCGCCGTGCATTGTGGGGCGAATTTCATCCTGCATTCCGCCGGCTTTCTGGATGGGCTGCTGAGCATGTCCTATGAAAAGTTCATGATGGATGCCGATCTGTGCGGCGCCTTGCATGCCTATCTGGATGGCGTCCGGATCAGTGATGACGAACTGGCCGTCGATGCCTTTGCCGAGGTCGGCCCCGGCAACCACTTTTTCGGCTGCGCTCATACGATGGCCCATTATGAGACCGCCTTTTGGGATTCGGACCTGTCCGACAACGAGCCCTTTGAAAAATGGGAGGCGGCGGGGTCGGAAGATGTGAGCCTACGAGCCAACAGATTGTGGAAAAAGCGGCTGGCCGAGTATGAGGCCCCGGTCATGGACCCGGGCCAAAAACAGGCATTGGAAGAGTTTGTCGCCCGCAAGAAGGCCGGGATGCAGGATGCCTGGTATTGATATCAGGGGGCGCCAAGGGTTTGGTTTGCTCCAAGGTTTGGAAATTGTTGTATAAAGTAGGAGATCGGTTTCTTGCATCTGTGCGACGGTGATGCGATGCGATGGGGCAGGGCCCTGCCGAGTTAGGGCCAGCCTGATCCAGTGCGGTCGGTCATCAAGGGCGAAGGGTCGGCATTGATCAGGTGCGCAGCCCGGTCTCTTCCAGCAGTCCCATACGCTTGGCTTCGTAGTAATAGCCTTTGGCGTACCACATCACCGCCTTGGTTTCGTTGCCACCACTGACCAGCCATGCCCCGCGCAGATATTTGCCGGCATATTTCAGGTTGGTTTCTGCATCCAACAGGCCCGAAGGCGCGCCCTGATAGCCCATGGTGCGGGCGGTTTCGGGCAGAATCTGCATCAAGCCGTAATAAGGGCCATTGCGGGCAGCGGGATCATAGCCGCTTTCGCGCTGGATCACGCGGTGGATCAGGCTTTCGGGCATGTCGTAGATCTGGGCATAGGACCGGATCAAGGCCTGCATTTCGGGGGTGTTTCCGGAATAGCTGGTCGTGCGGGTGACAGGGGCGGGCTTGACACAGGCGGTCAGCAAGACGGCGGAAGCGGCAAGGTTTACGAAGGCGAGGCTGGCAAAGGCGCGGCGGGTAAGAGGCATTGGTTCATCCTGACTATCGGAGCTATCATATCCAATGCGGCAACATTGGAAAAGGTGGACCGTTGGACGGCGCTGCGGGAGGGCGATTTTCCCCCTCGGCGTGAAGGTGTCATGGTCTTGTGATGCAGCCGCAGCAAACTGCAACCATGGGCGCATATCCGGGGGGTTGCCAGCAGGATTGTGCCAGATATAGTTGAGCCCTGAGAGGTTCGGCGCAAGGCCGAAGATGGGCCACAGAACGAAAATGGCTGATCGGCCAAGGGGTTTGCTGGGAATGGACGGCGATTTCAGGACAAACTTCGTACGCGACCCGGCGGGGTTGAAACAGTTTCCCGCGCTGGTGCTGAATGCTGATTACCGACCGCTGAGTTACTATCCCCTGTCGCTGTGGCCTTGGCAGGAGGCGATCAAGGCTGCGGTTTTGGACCGGGTTCAAGTGGTCGCCGAGTATGATCATGTGGTCCGGAGCCAGAGGCAAGAATTCCGCATACCCTCGGTTGTGGTGCTGAAAGAGTTCGTACATCCCCAAAAGCGCGTGGCCTTCACGCGCTTTAATCTTTTCTTGCGTGACGAGTTCTGTTGCCAGTATTGCGGCCTGCGCGGTGACCTGACCTTTGACCATGTCGTGCCAAGGTCGCGCGGCGGCATTACAAGCTGGGACAATGTGGTGGCGGCCTGCAGCCCGTGCAACCTGCGCAAGGGCAGCCAGACGCTGCGCGCGTCGGGCATGCATCTGGCCCGAAAGCCGCGCCAGCCCACGACCGAGGAAATGCAAGCCCATGGCCGCCGCTTTCCACCGGGACATCTGCATGTCAGCTGGATGGATTACCTGTATTGGGACGCAGAACTGGACGCGTGACGCGAGGTTGAAGCCACTGTGATTGCAGCGTTGCGCTTGGCTGGCGACTCTGTCTTGCTGGACTTTGGCGAGCCGGTGACATAACACGTCTCATAGAGCGAGTTGTGTTCCATCAGGTTCACCTGACCCAACGCAACTCGCTACATTCCCAACGACTTATCTGTCTTGGACTGCACTCAATCTGAATCTGATTGAGTGCAGTCCGCTCTGGCGCTAACAAGCCGCAGGTTTCACCAGGCGAGGTCCATACATGGTTTCCCGTGTCATTCCGGTTGATGTCTTTGACCTTGTCGTCTTTGGGGCGACGGGCGATCTTGCGCGGCGCAAGATCCTGCCGGGCCTGTACCGGCGTTTTCTGGCCGGGCAAATGCCAGCCGACAGCCGTATCATCGGTGGCGCCCGCTCGACGTTGACCGAGGTGCAGTTTCGTGATCAGGTGGCAGCTGCGCTTGCCGAGTTCGTGCCAGCCGACCGGCAAGACCCGCAAGTGATTGCCGAATTTCTGGCCCGTATCTCGTATGTCTCGATTGACGCAAGGGTCGAGGGGGGCTGGGAGCGGTTGAAATCGATCATGCGGCCCAATGTGGTGCGGGCGTTCTATTTCTCGGTAGCGCCGACGTTGTTTGGCGATCTGGCGGAAAAGCTGCACGAACAAGGCATCGCCGACGCTTGGAGCCGGATCGTGGTGGAAAAGCCGTTCGGGCGCGATCTGACCTCGGCACGGGCGCTGAATGCGACCTTGGCCAAATACTTTACCGAGGATCAGATCTACCGTATCGACCATTATCTGGGCAAGGAAACCGTGCAGAACCTGATGGCGGTGCGCTTCGCCAACATCCTGTTCGAGCCGTTGTGGAAGGCCGAATATGTCGATCACGTCCAGATCACAGTGGCCGAGACGGTGGGCGTGGAGGGGCGCGGGGCCTATTATGACAAGTCGGGTGCGATGCGCGATATGGTGCAAAACCACATGATGCAGTTGTTGTGCCTGATCGCGATGGAGCCGCCCTATCACTTTGACCCCGCCGCCGTGCGCGACGAGAAGCTGAAAGTGATCCGGGCGCTGAACCCGGTCAAGCCCGAGCATATCGTGCGGGGTCAGTATCTTGCGGGTAATGGGCAGGAAGGCTATCTGAAGCATTGCGAAGACCCTGCTTCGCTGACCGAAAGTTATCTGGCGCTGAAGGTCAACGTGTCGAACTGGCGTTGGCAGGGCACGCCGTTCTATATGCGCACCGGCAAACGGCTGCGGGCAAGAGCAAGCGAGATTGCCATCACCTTCAAGGAGCCGCCGCACTCGATCTTTGACGACGCAACGGGGTGGCGCGAAAACGTGTTGGTGATCCGGTTGCAGCCGAATGAGGGCATGGAGTTGCAGGTGATGATCAAGGAACCCGGGCCGGGCGGCATGCGGCTGATGCAGGTGCCGCTCGACATGTCGTTTGCCGCCGCACTGGGTGCCGACGCCGAGGATGTGCCCGACGCTTATGAACGGCTGATCATGGATGTGATCCGCGGCAACCAGACCCTATTCATGCGCGGCGACGAGGTCGAGGCCGCTTGGGCTTGGACCGACCCGATCATTCAGGGCTGGGAGGCGCAGGGCGACCGGCCGCAGGGCTATGATCCGGGCACCTCGGGCCCCGAAGATGCACTGATGCTGTTGCACCGCGATGGCAGGCGCTGGCGCGAGATCAAGGGATGAGGCTGGAAACCTATCCCAGTCGTGAGGCGTTGATGGTGGGGCTGGCCAAGGTGATGGCGGCTGAATTGAAAGCCGCGCTGCGCGAGGGACCTGCGACCTTGTCGGTGCCGGGCGGCACCACCCCTGGCCCGGTGTTTGACGCGCTGGCAGAGATCGATATCGACTGGTCGCGCGTCGCGGTTGTGCTGAACGATGAACGTTGGGTGCCCGAGGACAGCCCGCGCTCCAACACCCGCCTGCTGCGCGAACGTCTGTTGATCAAGCGGGCCGCCGCGGCGAGGGTGCTGCCGATCTACGCTGGCACCGCGGCACCTGAAGCGGCCCTTTCCAGCCTTGCCGCCGGCATCGCCCCGCATCTGCCGATTACGGTGCTGCTGCTGGGCATGGGCAATGACATGCACACGGCCAGCCTGTTTCCTGGCGCCGACCTGCTGGCACAGGCGATGTCCGACGCGGCGCCGGTCGTGATGGCGCTGCGTGCCGCGGCGGCGGGCGAGCCGCGCATCACCCTGACCGCCCCGGTATTGCGGGCGGCCGCACATATCCATATCCTGATCACCGGCGCCGAAAAGCGTGCAACATTGCAGCGGGCCTTGCAACTGCCGGTGGTGGAAGCGCCGATTGCCGCGTTTCTCGATCGGGCCACGGTTCATTGGGCGGAATAGATCATGCAAGACAAATGGCAATCCCTGCGCAACCATCACGCGGCCGTCAAATCCCGCCCGATTCTGACGCTGTTTGACAACAAGCAGCGTGCCGCAGAGTTTACGGTCCAGGCGGGCGAGATGCGCCTTGATTACTCCAAGACCAATATCGACGCCGAGGGCCTGTCGCATTTGCTCGCGCTGGCCGAAATATGCGGCGTGGCTGCCAAGCGCGCGGCCATGTTCGGCGGTGACAGGATCAATGACACCGAGGGGCGCGCCGTGCTGCACACCGCCCTTCGCACGCCGGCAGGTGTGGCGGTGATGGTGGACGGTGTCGACGTAGTTCCCCAAATCCACGCCACCCGCGCCCGCATGACCGCCTTTGCCGAAGATGTCCGCAGCGGGCGCTTTCAGGGGCAGGGCGGCGCGATCAGTGACGTGGTCGGTATCGGCATTGGCGGATCTGACCTCGGCCCCGTGATGGCGACTCTGGCCCTGTCGCCCTATGGCGATGGCCCGCGCATCCATTTCGTCTCGAATGTCGACGGCGCGCATATCGCGGACACAATTGCCGGGCTCAACCCCGAGACCACGCTGGTCATCGTCGCCTCCAAGACCTTCACCACGGTTGAAACCATGACCAATGCCGACACCGCCCGCGCCTGGATGGCCCGCGTGGTGAAAAACCCCGGCGCCCAATTCGCCGCCGTCTCTACGTCGGTGGACAAGACTGCGGCCTACGGAATTGACCCCGAACGGGTTTTCGGGTTCGAAGATTGGGTCGGCGGGCGCTATTCGCTTTGGGGCCCGGTCGGCTTGGCCCTTATGCTGTCGGTCGGTCCACTGGCCTTTGATGCCTTTCTGAACGGCGGCCGAGCGATGGATGAACATTTCCTGCATGCGCCGTTTGGCCAAAACATGCCCGTGCTGCTGGCGCTTGTCGGCATCTGGCACAACCAGATTTGCGGCCACGCGACCCGCGCTGTGCTGCCCTATGACCAACACCTGCTGCGCCTGCCGGCCTATCTGCAACAACTCGAAATGGAATCCAACGGCAAGCGTGTCGCGATGGACGGGTCGGACCTGACGGTGCACAGCGGTCCTGTTGTCTGGGGCGAGCCCGGCACCAATGGCCAGCATGCCTTTTACCAACTGATCCATCAAGGCACCCGCACCGTGCCATGCGAATTCTTGGTTGCCAGATCCGGTCATGAACCAGACCTCGCGCACCAACACCTGCTGCTCGTCGCCAACTGCCTCGCCCAGTCCGAGGCGCTGATGCGCGGCCGTTCCTTGGCCGAGGCCACTGCCCTAATGAAAAAGATGGGCTTGTCAGGCCCCGAGCTGGACCGTCAGGCGCGCCACCGCGTCTTTCCCGGCAACCGCCCCTCGACCACGCTGGTCTATCCGCAGCTGACCCCTTTTGTCTTGGGTCAGATCATCGCCCTGTACGAACACCGCGTCTTTGTCGAAGGCGTGATCCTTGGCATCAACTCGTTTGACCAATGGGGCGTGGAATTGGGCAAGGAACTGGCTTTGGCCCTGCAGCCGATGCTTGAGGGCAAGGTGGGCACTGATGACAAAGATGGCTCTACCGCAGCCCTGATCGCCTACTTGAAAAACTGACAGCCCCCCCCTTTCATTTTGGTATAAGTATTCTCGGGGGGTCCGGGGGGTGGAAAACCCCCCGGCCTTTGTCATAAGGTGCCGCGACCAGTTCAGTTCAGCGCCGCCGTCACGATGATTTCAACCAGATAATCCGGGGTTGCCAGCTTGGCCTCGCCCGTCGCCCGCGCGGGAGTGTGACCTTGGGGCACCCATTTGTCCCAGACCGCGTTCATTTCGGCAAAGGTGGACATGTCGGCCAGCCAGATCTGGGTCGACAGGATGCGCGTCTTGTCGGTACCTGCGGCGGCCAGAATCCGGTCGACCTCGGCCAGACAGTCTGCGGTCTGCCGCGCCACCGTGCCGCCGGGCGTGCCGACTTGCCCCGCAACCCAGACGATGCCGTTATAGCACACGGCCTCGGACATGCGGGCGCCGACGCCGATCCTTTTGATATCGCTCATGTGGAAAACTCCCTGTTCCAGACAGGTCATGTGCTAGCGGAAAGGCGGCGCAATGAAAAGATGGAGCGGGTGAAGGGAATCGAACCCTCGTCATCAGCTTGGGAAGCTGCTTCTCTACCATTGAGATACACCCGCGACGCGACATTCAGTATCGGACCGCCACCGGACAGTCAAGCAATCATGCCAAAGGGCCCGCCCGTTGTGGGGTGGCCCATGGAGCGTTGTTGTCGGGCGAGGGAGGGCGTGCACCACCATGTCAGGTTCAGCGGCGATCTGGCGTGCTTACGATTTGGGCAGCAGCACGGCACCGATAACGTGGATCACGCCATTCGACTGTTTGACATCGACGATATTCTTGATGTCGAGCATCGCGCCACCGCCCCCCCTCGGGTTATTGACCATGGCAAGGCCAGCCGACAGGGTGAGGGCTGCAACGAAAAGGAAACGGGTTTTCCTGATCCCGGCTTTTTGGCATTCCTGCGAGCGGGCCAACCCCGTCTCACATCCGCAGTAACGCGCCAGGGTCGGGGAAGGATTCCTCCCGGTGGGCCGCCTCTCTGAGTTGTGGTGCCGGGTCTGTTCTGGGGTGATCTTGCTGCCGCGCAAGCCAATCGCGCGGGCAGAGGCGTCCGCATTGTCCGCGGATTGGCGCGCGCGGCGGGTTTGCGGATAGGGCCCCAGTCAGTTTGCCAAGCGCGACGAAGGCTGAGGTCGGTTTGCACTTGGGTGATCCGCTGGCCTGTTCGATGGGGATGGCCAGAACCGCGCCCGGGGTGACGCTGCGCAGCCAAAGCGTCGTGCCGTTGTCGCGAAGGACGCGCAGCGAAACCGGTGGATTGTCGCCCGCGATGATCCACAATTCGTATGCGTGGATAACATCGGCGGCTTTGCCTGCGCGTTTGGGCAATTGGGGCAGGCTCGGCGCCGGCCTTGATCGTGGCAGCATCGCTGACCCGGCGGGGTATTGGGGTCGAAATGAACGGTCAGCGGCGGCGGCGGCCTTCGCGTCCGGCACCGGCGGTGTTGAAATTGTTATGGGGCAGGGTGGCAACGCCGTCGAGATGGGGGAAGGATTCGGTGGCGTGGGGGATCGCCGTAGCGTTGACGAAATGTTCCTGAAAGCGTGGCTCGATCGCGGTTTCAACCTTGTGGATGTGGCGCACCGTCTCTTCGATGGCGTTGCGCGCCTCGACATTGCACAGCGCGATGCGCGCCCCGGTGCCTGCGGCATTGCCCGCTGAGGTGACCTTGTCGAGTGGTGCATCGGGGATCATGCCCAGCACCATGGCGTGTTTGGGAGAGATATGTGCGCCAAAGGCACCGGCCAGCGTCACGCGGTCAACCTTGTCCACGCCCATTTCATCCATCAACAGCCGCGCCCCAGCATAGAGAGCGGCCTTGGCCAGTTGGATCGCGCGGATATCGCCTTGGGTCACAAGAATGCGCGGGCCGCCCGTCGCGCTGCCATCATGCAGCAGATAGGCATGGGTGCGACCCTCGGCCACACAACGCGCCGTGCCGGTTTGGTCGGGCGAGCCGATCAGGCCTTGTTGATCGACCAGACCCGCCATGCGCATTTCGGCCACGGCCTCGATGATGCCCGACCCACAGATGCCGGTGACCAGCGTTCCAGGGTCAAAGCCCGGATCGTCCGACCAGATTTCAGAGCCGATGACACGAAAGCGCGGTTCCTTGTTGGCGGGGTTGATCTCCACCCGCTCAATGGCGCCGGGTGCGGCGCGTTGGCCAGAGGATATCTGTGCGCCCTCGAAGGCGGGGCCGGTGGGCGAGGAACAGGCTAGAACGCGGGTTTCATTGCCCAACAGCAATTCGGCATTGGTGCCGACATCGACGATCAGGACCATATCCTTGGACTTTCCGGGTTGTTCGGACAAAGCGACGGCCGCGCAATCGGCGCCGACATGGCCTGCGATACAAGGCAGGATATAGACCCGGGCGGCATGGTTGACCGCGGCAAGGTCCAGATCGCGCGCATCAAGCGACAGCGCGCCCGAGGTCGCCAGCGCAAATGGGGCCTGACCAAGTTCCACCGGGTCAATCCCCAAAAGCAGGTGATGCATGACCGGGTTGCACACGAAAACCAGTTCATAGATCGACTTGGTATCGACCTTGGCTTCGGTGCAGATCGACTGAATCAACCCGTTCAGCGCCGTACGCACCGCCGAAGTCATCTCGCGGTCGCCGCCGGGATTCATCATGGCATAGGACACCCGCGACATCAGATCCTCGCCAAAGCGGATCTGCGGATTCATCACACCGGCCGACGCGAGCACGGCGCCGTCTTGCAGATTGCACAAATGGGCAGCGATGGTGGTGGAGCCGAGGTCGATGGCCAGGCCCAGCAATCTGCCCTCGTGATAGCCCGGCCAGATGTCAAGGATGCGGTAGCGGGCATCATGGTTGCCCTTGTGGAGGGCCACGGTGACCTTCCATCCGCCCTTGCGCAGTGCCGGTTGCAGGCGGCGCATCAGCGACAGTTCGGCGGCGACGCCCTGAACCTGCCACTGGTCCGCCAAAGCCCGCGAAAGACGTTCGAAATCGCCGGTCGGCCCATGCATGTCAGGTTCGTCGACCTCGACGTAAAGAAGCCGGGTTGCGGGGTCCATCACGATGTCGCGCATGGTGGCCGATTTGCGGACGACCTGCTTGTGGACCTGACTTTCGGGTGGCACGTCGATCACGACATCGCCCATCACCCGGGCCTGACAGCCCAAACGTCGCCCCTCGGCCAGCCCGCGGAGGCGTTTGTAACGCGCCTCGACCTCGTTCCAGTCGGACAGTGCATCCGTTGCGACAAGGACGCCGTGTTTGGAAAACTCGCCATAGCCCGGGCTGATCTGACATTTGGAACAGATGCCGCGCCCGCCACAGACCGAATCGAGATCGACACCCAATTGCCGTGCCGCCGTCAGCACGGGTGTCCCGAGCGCAAATCGGCCGCGCTTGCCCGAGGGGGTGAAGATCACGAGCGCGTCGGGGGTGGTCAGGGTGTCGGGCGCGGTGACGGTTTCGGGGGCGGTCAGGTCAGCTTGCATCGCGGTCTCCATGCGTCTGTGTTGTTTTAGGCGGGGGCGCGGGTTGCGCAAGGGTGGAATGCGGCGGCTTGGGCGCTGGTTGCGGCAAGCGCGGGCTTTTCGGG
>JBAXXO010000007.1:0-26968 GCA_037127855.1 Alphaproteobacteria bacterium | reverse complement strand
TTTTGGTCATAGGCACCGGCGTCTTCCTCAAAGGTCACATGCTTTTCGCTGTACAGAGAATGGTCCGACCAGCGGGCCACGGTGCGGGCAGAGCCTTTGTAGAGCTTTACCCGCACCGTGCCGGTCACATGCTCCTGCGTCTTGTCGATCAGGGCTTGCAGCGCCTCACGTTCGGGGCTGAACCAGAAGCCGTTATAGATCAGCTCGGCATAGCGCGGCATGATCGAATCTTTCAGATGGCCGGCACCCGCATCCAGCGTGATCTGCTCGATACCGCGATGCGCCTCCAGCAGCATTGTGCCGCCGGGGGTTTCGTACAGACCGCGCGATTTCATGCCGACAAAGCGGTTTTCCACCAGATCCAGCACGCCCACGCCATGCTTGCCGCCGATCTCGTTCAGCTTGGTCAGGATCGTGGCGGGCGACATCTTTTCACCGTTGATCGCAACCGCATCGCCACGTTCAAAGCTGATTTCCACCATCTCGGCCTGATCGGGGGCCTTTTCAGCGGGGACCACGCGCTGATAGACAAATTCCGGCGCTTCCTGGGCCGGGTTTTCCAGCACCTTGCCCTCGGACGAGGTGTGCAACAGGTTGGCATCGACCGAGAAGGGCGCCTCGCCGCGCTTGTCTTTGGCGATGGGAATCTGGTTGGCTTCGGCGAATTCCAACAGCTTGGTGCGACTGGTCAGATCCCACAACCGCCAGGGCGCTATGACCTTGATCGCGGGGTCCAGGGCCGCCGCCGACAGTTCGAACCGCACCTGATCATTGCCCTTGCCGGTTGCGCCATGCGCCACGGCATCGGCGCCGGTTTCATGCGCAATCCGCACCAGATGCTGCGAAATCAGCGGGCGGGCGATCGAGGTGCCCAGCAGATACAGGCCTTCGTAAAGGGCATTGGCGCGGAACATCGGGAACACGAAATCGCGCACGAATTCTTCGCGCACATCGACGATGTGGATATTCTCGGGCTTGATCCCCATCAGGATCGCCTTTTGCCGTGCCGGCTCCAACTCTTCGCCCTGACCCAGATCGGCGGTAAAGGTCACCACCTCGCAGCCATATTCGGTCTGCAGCCATTTCAGGATGATCGAGGTGTCAAGCCCGCCGGAATAGGCTAGCACGACTTTCTTAGGGGCGGGTTTCGCGGACATATCAGACCTCCACATGCGGTTGATCGCGATTACGCGGAAACCGGGGCGGGGGCAAGGTTAGGGCTGCTTTTCCACATCGTCAAAGCTGGCATAATTGGCCCGGTACAGGCCGGCATAAAGGCCATTCATCGCGACCAGTTCGGCATGGGTGCCGCTTTCGACCAGACGGCCCGCTTGCAGGACCACGATCTTGTCGGCATGGCGCACGGTGGCAAGGCGGTGCGCGATCACAAGGCCAGTGCGGCCATTGAGCAGGATGGTGAGGGCGCGCTGAATGACCTGTTCGGTGGCGGAATCGATGCTGGCCGTCGCCTCATCCAGCACCAGGATCGGCGCATCGGCGACCAGAGCGCGGGCAAAGCTGAGCAATTGGCGCTGCCCGGTAGACAGACTGCCACCCCGTTCACCCAGCACGGTGTCATAGCCCTGCGGCAGGGCGCGGATGAAGGGATCGGCCCCCAGCACAGTGGCGGCGGCGATGATCTGGCCGCGGGTCGCCCCCGTCTTGTTGTAGCGAATGTTTTCCAGCACGGTGCCGGTGAACAGGAAGGGTTCTTGCAGCACCATGGCGATCTGCCGGCCAAGCGATGCTTGCGTCACATCGCGCACATCCTGTCCGCCGACCAGAACCCGGCCATCCGTCACATCATAAAAGCGGTGGATCAGCGACATGGCCGAGGATTTGCCTGAACCAGTCGGGCCGACCAGCGCGACGGTCTGACCCGGCGGCACGGTAAAGGACAAGTCTTTCAGCACCAGTTGTCGAGGGTCATAGCCAAAGCTGACATGGTCGAACACGACCGAGCCATCGCTGCGAGGCAGGTCGATGGCGTCAGGTTTGTCCTGCACCGTGATGGCGACATCCAGCACCTCGATCAGGCGCTGACCCGAGGCCATGGCGCGCTGCATCACGGAATACTGGATGGTCAGGCTGCGGATCGGATCAAAAAATCGCTGGATGTAGAACAGGAAGGCGACCATTACGCCGACCTCCAACTGCTTGCCTAGCACCATCTGGCCACCCAGCACAACGACCAGCGCCATCGCAAGACCGGTCAACGTATCGACCAAAGGCACCAGCGCCTGAGCCAGCCTTGCGCCGCGCAATTGGTTGACCAGATTGGCCTGCACCTTGCCATCGTAAAGCTGGGCGTTCAGGCGCTCGCGCCCCATGGCCTGAACGGTGCGGACGGCGTGAATGCCCTCGGCCAGTGCGCCATTGACGGCGGAATTGGTTTCATGCGCCTTGATAAAGGCGTCGCGGGCCAGTGGCAGCCAGAAGATCCGGGCGATAAACAGGATCGGCAGGACGGCCAGGGTGATCAGGCCAAGGCCGGCATCCAGATACAGCATGATGGTGATGATTCCGAACAGCAGCACGATGTCGCCCACGGAAATGACCGAAGTTTCCAGAAATTCTTGCATCGAGCCGACGTCACCTTGCAGGCGCGACATCAGGCGCCCCACCTCGGTCTTGTCCATGAAAGACAGCGAGACGCGTTGCAGATGGGCAAACATGGCGCGGCGGATGTCGAACAAGACATTCTCGGCAGCGCGACCCACTACCGATTCCTGCACATGGCTGGCACCATAGTTCAGGACAATGACCACGGCATAGATGATCAGCGAGGTTTGCAGGACGTTCATGCCGGCCGGGCCAAGCATCACACCCTTGTCGATGGCGTGGCGGATGATCATGGGGATGGCAAGCTGGGTAAGGGTAAAGACCAGCACTGCTGCGACCGACAGGATGAACTGCCGCCGATAGGGTTTCACAAAGGCCCCGATGCGGCGGATGATATGGGGGTCATAGACCTTGCCGAACATCTCTTCTTCGATCCGGTGCGATCCAACGACGGCGCGCAGCGTCGGGGCACCGGGGGCGGATTGCCGATCAGACTGGTAATCGGTGGCGGATTGGTCGTTCAAAGCCCCTCGCGATCCGCGCCGTTGGTTTGCAGATCATACAGCGCGCGATAGCGACCGTTCAGGGCCAGCAATTCCGCATGGCTGCCCTGTTCGATGATGCGGCCCTGATCCAGAAACAGGATGCGGTCGGCATGCAGCAACGAGTTCAAGCGGTGTGCGACGATCAGGGTCACGCGGTGCGCCACACCTTTGGTCAGGGCGGTGCGGATGCGTGCCTCGGTATTGGCATCGACGGCGGCGGTGCTGTCGTCAAATATCAGGATGGCAGGGTCGGGCAACAGCGAGCGGGCGATGGCCATGCGCTGCCGCTGCCCACCAGAAAGTGACGACCCTCGCTCGCCCACAACCGTGCGGTAGCCGGATTTCAGGCTGGCGATATGACTGTGAATCTGCGCATCGGCCGAGGATTGGTGAATCTGTGGCTCGGGCGCACGCGGTTCGCCATAGGCAAGATTGTTTTCAAGCGAGGTGGTGAACAGGAACACATCCTGCGCCACCACCGAAACGGCGCGGCGCAGCGATGTCAGGGTCAGGGTGCGGATGTCTTGCCCGTCGATGGTGACGCTGCCGCCTGTCACGTCGTAAAACCGCGGAATAAGGTGCGACAGGGTCGATTTTCCCGAACCGGGTGGGCCGATGATGCCGATGGTCTCGCCGCGCTGGGCGATGAAGGACAGGCCCCGCAGCACCGCGGTTTGCGGGGCGTTGGGATAGGCGAAATCCACATTGTCGAAACGCAGTTCGCAACGGGTCAAGGCCAGGTCGCGGGCACCGGGCGCGTCGGCGATGGCGGGGTCAAGGTCCAGAAACGCAAAGACCCGCGCGCCGCAGGTCGAGGTGCGAGCAAAGGAGTTGACCAGCAGGCCCAACTGCCGGACCGGCATTTGCAGGATGGTCATGAAGGTCAGGAAAGCGGTCAGGGTGCCAACGGTCATCCCTCCGCCCATCACCTTGGTGCCGCCGACCCACAACACCAGTCCCATGGCGGCAAGGAAGGAAAAGGTCATGATTCCGGTGGACTGCACACGGATGTCCACCCTTTCATGCGCCAGCTCCAGCGCCGAGGCCGAGGCGATGTCGAACTTGCCCAGCTCATGCGTGCCGGCGGTAAAGGCGCGCACCACGCGGATGCCGCCAAGATTTTCCTCCATCACGCGGCTTAGCACCGACATGCGGTCTTGCAAGCTGCGCCATGTCAGCCGCAGCTTCAGTTGCGACACCGATGAGAACCAGCCCACCACCGGCACAAAAGACAGCGCCATCAGGCCCAGCACAAGGTCGATGCGCAGCAGCATGGCACCACCAAAGCCGATTAGCACTGTCAGCAGCACCAACCGCACCAGTCCGGTCGAAAAGAACTGTCGCGCGCCGTCGAGATCCAGCAAGCCAAGTGTGATCAGGTCGCCGGAATGGACAGAATCGTGAAAACCAAAGCTCAGGCGCTGGACCTGGCGGTAATACAGCCGCCGCAAATGCTCGCCCGAGTGGTGGTTGACGGCTTCGGAATAGTAGTTCTGGAACGTGGTGAACACGCCCCGGATGAAGGACACAAGCAAGATCAGCAAGGCGGTGGTCAGCAGTGCGCCCTGGCTGTTGGCACTGGCCAGCGACTGGGTCTGGTCGATGGCGCGGCCCAGCAGACGCGGGATGATCAGTTGCATGCTGGCCGAAATCAGGGTGGCCACAATGGCAAAGGTGAATTGCCACGGCGTTGCCCAGGCGATGACGGTCATGCGCCAAAGGGTCTTCAGACCGCCGCGCCATGTATGTGCATCGGCGATGGCCATCACCTCAAGCGGACGGCGTTCAAAGGTATCCAGGGCTGTCACAGCAAATCCGCGATCTACCTCACCCGAAACGGGATGCAAGCGTTGCCATCTTGGGGTGTTTTGGAAACGGCTGCCAGTGCGAATGGACCGGTTTTGGGTAAAACTTTACGCGGGCAGTAAGGCGCGGGCGACGAGGGCAGCAAGGCGCTGTTCACCGGACCTGAACGCCTCGACCGACTTGACGGTCGATTTCAGGCCGGCCAGAGCTGCAATCACCAATTGGGCAAATTCGATGGCGGGGCCGAGGTCTTTCGGCAGGCCGTTGCTCTGCAGCCACGAAGCCAACAGCTGTGCCATCCGCGCCTCGCCCGCCGCCACCACATCGCCCGAGACGGAAAAGCCGGCATCCAACAGCTCGGCCCCATGCGGCGTCGAGAGCACCACCTCCATGAAGTTACCGTCTTTGGCGTCAAAACAGCCATACAGAGCCTGCTGACGGGATTGCCCCGGCTGCATTAGCATTGCCCGCATGTTGGTCAAGGCTTCCTCAAAGTGAGCCACCGCAATCGAGCGAAAGATGTCTTCCTTGTTGCGGTAGTGTTGGTACAGCGCCGTTCTGGACATGCCCGCCGCCTGCGCAATGTCGTCCATCGAGGTGCGGCGATAACCATAGGTGGCAAAGGCCTGAAACGCGGCGGCTTGTATCGCCTGGTGTCGGTCAGAAATGGATGTGGTCTGGGGCAAGGTCTGCGTCATGCCGCCAAGTTGACGATTTCTGTCCAAAATGTCAACTTGACAGAATGACATTAATCGGTCAGTTTGTCAAAAACCCAACGGAGGCCGCCATGCCCATCACATTGACCGTCAACGGAACAAGCCAGACCCTCGATTTACCGGATGCGATGCCGCTGCTTTGGGCGCTGCGCGAGGGTTTGAACCTGACCGGAACCAAGTTTGGCTGCGGCATCGCCTCGTGCGGGGCCTGCACGGTGCATTTGAATGGCGAAGCGGTGCGGTCTTGTCAGGTGGCGCTGTCAGATGCGGCGGGGGCCGACGTGGTGACGATCGAGGGGCTGGGAACTCCGGCGGCGCTGCACGCGGTGCAAGCGGCGTGGAATGCCGGGCAGGTCGCGCAATGCGGGTACTGCCAGTCGGGCCAGATCATGCAAGCGGCAGGGTTGCTGGCGGTGACGCCCGATCCGACGGATGCCGAGATCGATGCGGCGATGGAGGGAAATCTTTGCCGTTGCGGCACTTACCCCCGGATCAGAGCCGCCATCAAGGATGCTGCTGTGCGGTTGAAGGGGGTTTGAGATGGCAAGTCTGGGAAAAATCGCGCGGCGGACTTTTATGTTTGGTGGGTTGGCGCTGGCCGGGGGTGTGGCCTTTGGCTGGTGGAAATACAGCACGCCTTACGGCAACCCTCTGGTGGAGGGGTTGGCCGAGGGCGAGGTGACGCTGAACCCGTTTGTGATGATCAGCCCGAAAGGTGTGACCATCGTCGCCCCGCGCGCCGAAATGGGGCAAGGGGTGCACACGACCCTGGCGGCGATGGTGGCCGAGGAGATGGACCTTGATCTGAGCGCGGTCACGGTGGTGCACGGCCCGGCATCGGCGGCCTACTTCAATGCGGCGATTCTGGCCGAGGGAGTGCCGTTTCAGCCGATTGACACCGGATGGCTGGCCGAGACCCTGCGTGATGCAATGGGCGTTCCAGCCAAGTTTCTGGGGTTGCAGATCACCGGCGGGTCGTCGTCGACCATCGACGCGTTCGACAAGATGCGACTGGCGGGTGCTGCGGCGCGGGCGGCTTTGGTGCAGGCGGCGGCGCAAAGGTTGGGGGTGGATGCCAAAGCGCTGAAAACCGAAGGCGGGGCGATTGTGGCACCGGATGGGACGCGGTTGTCGTATACGGAACTCGCCGCCGAGGCGGGTAAGGTCAAGCTGTCGTCCGCGGTGACTTTGAAACCTCAATCGGAGTGGAAGGTGCTGGGCAAGGCGCAGCCGCGGGTGGATATGATGGGCAAGGTGACCGGAACGGCCATCTACACCGCCGATCTGCGCCTGCCGGGAATGCGGTATGCGACAGCGCGGACCAATCCCAATCTGGAAGCCGCGATGAATTCCTACGATGCCGCCGAGGCGCTGGCCATGCCGGGTGTGGAAAAGGTGGTGCCGGTGCCGGGTGGGGTTGCGGTCGTCGCCAATTCGACCTGGGTGGCGATGCAGGCAGCGCAGGCGATCACCTTCGACTGGGCCAAGGCGAGTTATCCGGCAGACTCGGCTGCCATATCACAGGTTCTGGCCGACAGCTTTACGGCCGAACGGCAAGACAGCCGCAATCGCAACGATGGCGATGTTGATGCGGTGCTGACCGGCGATGTGTTCGAGGCCGCCTATTCGGTGCCCTATCTTGCCCATGCGACGATGGAAACGCAGACCGCTGCGGCATGGTTGCACGATGGCGCGCTGACGATCTGGGTCGGCAACCAGATCCCGACACAGGCGGCGATCGAGGCTGCAGCGATTGCCGGATTGCCGCTGGAGAAGGTGAAGATTGAGATCCAGCAGATGGGTGGTGGCTTTGGTCGGCGGCTGGAAATGGACGTGATCAGGCAGATTGCGACACTTGTGCTGGCGATGGAGGGCGCACCGGTTCTGCTGACATGGACCCGTGAAGAGGACATGACGCACGACGCCTATCGTCCCGCAGCATTGGCGCGGTTTCGTGGCAAGGTCGCCGAGGGCGGGGCGGTGGCGTTTGATTTGAAGACCTGCTCGTCCGGGGTCATCCAAAGTCAGGTCGGCAGGTTGGGCTATTCGGTGCCGGGGCCGGACAGTTCGATCGTGCAAGGCGCGTGGGATCAGCCCTATGGATTTGCCAACTACCGCGTCACCGGATACCGGGCGCCGCCCATGGTCCCTGTCGGGTCCTGGCGGTCGGTCGGATCGTCGCAGAACACCTTCTTTCATGAGACGGCTGTGGACGAATTGGCGCATCTTGCCGGGGTTGACCCGATCACCTTCCGTTTGGCCCATCTGACGCATGAGCCGAGCCGCAAAGTGCTGCAGGCGGTGGCCGAGATGTCGGACTGGGGCAATGTTGCGCCCAATCGGGCGCGCGGCGTCGCGTTTTGTGTGTCGTTCGGCGTCTGCTCGGCGCAGGTCATCGAGGTTGAAGACGGGCCAAGTGGGCTGCGGATGACCGGCGCATGGGCTGCGGTGGATGTCGGGATTGCGCTGGACCCCGGAATCATTGAAGCGCAGGTGATGGGGGCGATGGTGTACGGCCTGTCAGCGGCGGTGCGCGGCGAGATCACGCTGGCCGAGGGTCAGGTACAGCAGGCAACCTTTTGGGATTATGAACCGCTGAGAATGCCGCAGATGCCGCAGATCGAGGTGCGAATTCTGGAAGATCTGCCGCATATTCGGGGCATTGGCGAGCCGGGGACGCCGCCTGCCGCACCGGCACTGGGCAATGCAATCTTTGCGCTGACCGGCAAAAGGCTGCGCGATCTGCCCTTTGCCAATTCGGTCCGTTTTGCCTGACCGTCGTAAGGAAAAAGAGAGTATTTGGGCCAGTATGAAGCTGGATAGGACAGTGTTGTTCAGACTTGACGAGCGGTGAAGGCAGGGCCGATGGGCAGCGCGGTGATTTGCCCGGCCTGACGGTGCAGGAACAGCGCATTGATGCCGTGGGCCGTGGCAAAGCCGCTGCCTGTTTCGGTGCCCATCACCATCAACGCCGTGGCCATCGCGTCGGCCCACATGCAATCGGGGCCCAGGACGGTCACCGAGGCCGGGGCGTTGGTCAGAGGTGCGCCGGTCGTAGGGTCGATCGTGTGTGACAGAACGCGGTCGCCCACCTGCACCCAGTGCCGATAGTCGCCCGAAGTTGCGACGGCAATGTTTACCAGCGTCAGGATGGAATGTGGGCTGCTTGCGCCCTGGACTGGACGCTCGACCGCGACTGTCCAGGGGCTGTCGGGATCACGACGACCCAGCGCGCGCAGTTCACCGTCGATGGACAGCAAGGCGTCGGACAGGTCGTGGTGCATCAGAACCTGCGCCAAACGATCCACGCCGTAGCCTTTGGCGATGCCGGACAGATCCAGTTGCATCGGGTTGTGTTTGCGGGCGCGGTAATTGGCGAGGTCAAGCTCAAGCATCTTATGGGCAGGTTGGCGTGCCCGGCGGCGCGCCAGATGGATTTTGGCGGTGTCGGCCGGTTCGGGGCCAAAACCCCAGGCGTTGACGGCATCACCCAAGGCGATGTCAAAGGCGCCCTTGGTTTCAGCCCCCATGGCAAGTGCGGCTTGCAGAATGGTCATCAGGGTCGCGGGCAGCGCCACCCAAACCTCTGGTGCGGCCCTGTTCAGGCGCATCAGGTCCGAGGTTGGCAACCAAGTCGAGGCTGCAGTGTCAACCTCGGTCACAGCGGCTTGCAGCGCCCCTTGCAGGCTGTCAATGCCAACCGTGGGATGGCTGGCAAGCTTGGCCGACCAGCGCGTACCCATGGTGGGGCCGGTCAGGATAAGATCAGTAGACATCTTCGGCATAGCGCCCCTCGGCTTTCAAGAGGGCGGGGGTCAGGCCCATGGGGGCCAGAATCTCGGTCATGGCCGTGTGCACACCCAAGGCCATCTCGCGCCCACCACAGACCAGAATCTGCGCGCCTTGGGTGATCAGTTGCGACAGGTGTTGCGCGTCGCGGCGCAGCGCATCTTGCACATATAGCCGATCCTTGGTGCGAGAAAAAGCTGTGGTCAGGCTCGAAAGGCGACCCTGCTTGGCCCATAGGCTCAGATCAGACCCATAGAGCAGGTCGCTTTGGGGATGATGTGTGCCGAAGAACAGGTGTAACGGGCGCCTGGCACGATTTGCACGGATGAAGCCGGCCAAGGGACCTATTCCTGTCCCCGCACCGATCAGGATGACGGGCGTTCTGCCGCGGTTGGGCCGAAAGTCGGGATTGCGGCGGATGAAGGCGCGGACAGTGTCGCCGGGGCCAAGGTCGAGCAACTGCGTCGAGCACAGGCCACCGGGATGTTTACGGACGCAGATCTCGGCAAACCCGTCGGCACTGGACGAGGCCAGCGAATAGAACCGCGGAACGTCACAGCCCTGCGGCAGGATGCCGAACAGGTCACCGGCCTGAAATCGGGAAAACCCGCCGCCTGTCAGGCGTTGCCACGGGGTTTTCGGTGGAAGCTGAAAGCGCAGGATAGCGGTTGGGGCCTGAACCTCGGCGCCGAAATCAGTGTGCTGGGTCAGGGACAGGGCGTGGACTGCTGGCTGTTCAGGCAGATGAACAAGATTAAGCGTCAGACCCATTTGCGCGCCAAGCGCCCGGCCCCAGCGGGCAAAGTCCTGCGGGGATTGGCGGTCCACTGTATAGAGCGGCAGAAGTTGTGGCCAAGTTTTCGTTGCGGCGGCAATCTGATGGGCAAAGGCGCAGAACCCCGGAAAGCTGCGATCACCAAAACCCAGGATCGACAGCGGCAGGACGGGGGGATGTGGCAGTGCCGCAAGGTCGGCCAGAACATTGCGGGCCGAATGTGGGGCATCGCCGTCGCCATAGGTGGCGGCCAAGATGATCAAACGGCTGGCACGGATGTATCTGGCAGGGTCGAAATTGGCGAGCGGTGCGGCATGTACCTTTTGACCGGCAGCCACCAGTTCAGAATGCAGCACAGCAGCAAAGCCCCATGTCGAGCCATTTTCGGACGCGACCAGAAGGATCGTCTCGGCTGCACCCACAGCGGCATTGCCGCGAAGTCTGGGGCGGCTGCGGCGTCTGTTCCACCAGGTCAGGGTTCCGGTCACGGCCATCATGGGCAAGGCCGCTGCCATAGCACCAAGGATCAGGGCAATCAGGGGATAGATCACACCCGGACCACGACCGGTATGCGCCATGTAGATCGTCTCGGACACACGCTGCCATGTCGTCAGGGGCGTTTGGGCCAGGACTGCTCCATTGCCCTGATCGATCAACGCGGTGCCGCTGTTGGTTTTCAGTGAAAAGACATCTGTGGCGTCGCCCGGATAGGGAAAGGTCAGTTCGCGCAGCGCGGCAACAGCGGTAATTTGCAGCAGGGCGAAACTGCCTGGCGTGGCACCCAACTGGCCGCTGGTGGTGGGCAACGCGGGGTCCGGGCCTTGGTCAGGCAGCAGACCAAAGGTCGAAGCGGTCATCCACAACCCCGTGGCCGCTGACAGGATCAGGCCGACCACGGCGAAGCGCGCCAAATCCAGATGAATGCGGCCGGTCAGGGGGCCACGGCTGCGGCGAAACCAGCGGTTCCAGCCACCCATCCGCCTGGCGATCAACGCCGTGCCGGTCGCGGCGAGGATCAGCATGGCGAGGGCAGCGGCGGCGGTGACATAACGGCCCGCATCGCCAAGAAACAGCGAGCGGTGCAATTCGGTGATCCACAACACAAGGGGCGATGGATCACCTGAAGCCATGTCCAAACCGGTCACAGGGTCGATAACAGCGGCACCTGGTTTGCCGTTTTCAAACCAATAGGCCGTGATCCTGCCCGAGGGCGCGCGTCGGATCTGCTCGACCGTCGGGTGGGTCGCCATGATCCTTGTCGTCAGGTCGGCCACGCTTTGCGTCTTCTGCATGGCTGCCACACGCTCGACCGCTGGCAGGACGGAAAGGACTGCGCCGCTAAGTGCCAAGACCGTCAGCAGCAAGGCGGCGATCAGACCGGGCCAGCGGTGGAGTATGCGGATCATGGTCAGGCCTTCAGAATGCAGTGGTCAGGGTGGCGATGTAGCGACGACCCCGCGCGGATGCGCCGGTGCCAGACAGCGGCATGGCAATCTCTTTCGGGCTTTCGCGCATGTCTTCGGCGACAGCATCGACATGCAGGACGTAGCCGGCGTCGAAAAACTTGTCGTCTAGGTTAATGTCCAGTGTCAGAGTCTGACCCTGACCGACCGACGCGCCGGTGATGCCGTCAATCTGGCGATAATTGCCACGCACCGCAGTGGTAAAAGCGGTCAGGTGTTCGTAATAGCGCGCCTGCCCGCCTGCCATCCACAGGCTGGAGACATAGGCACCGTTGGCGTCGGTCAGGTAAAAGGCCAGATAGGCACCATTGCCGCCATAGGCTTGCATCTGGGATTTGACGGTGACTTGACGTGCCATGGCCATGCCGGGAACGACAAGGGCAGTTGACAGGGCAAGTGCGGTAAACAGGTGTTTCATGAAAAACGCTCCTTTATGGGTTAGTCGAGGTCGGTTTCGATTTCCAGAATGGCCAGCGTGGCCGGATTGACGCGGACCAGCAGCCGCTTGCCCGCCGTGTCGCGAGCGTCGAGGCGGTAGCAACCCTCGTCAATCTTGATGCGGCGGATCGTCCAGCCATGGGTCTGGGCCATCTGTCTGACCACCTCGCGCGGTTGCCAGTTCGCCATCGGCTCGGCGCAGTCGTCGTCATCCCCGCGGGCGGGCGTGGTCATCAGCAGCGCCAGGACCGACAAACCCGCAAGCCCGATCGAAAGAACCAGTTTTTGCGCCATGATCGTCCCCACCAAGATGCCGTTGGGCGCTGTTTGAGGCATGAACCTGACGGCAAGCTGAAGCCGCCAGGCTATGTGCTTCAGCTTGCCGTCATGTGTTCATGCGAGCAGACTGTAGGAAATGGAGACGGGTTCATGCGGGTGCTGCTGATCGAGGATGACGGGGTGCTGGGGGCTGCCGTGCGCGATCAGATCGCGGCGGATGGCCATTCGGTCGATTGGATGCAGCGGCTGGATGCGGCAGGCGATGCGCTGGGCGTTGCGTTCTATGGTCTGATCTTGCTGGACCTGATGTTGCCCGATGGCCGCGGGCTGCCATTTCTGAAAACCTTGCGTGGGCGCGGTGATGCAACGCCGGTCATCATCCTGACCGCGCTGGATCAGGTGTCTGACCGGATTGCGGGGCTGAATGCCGGGGCGGATGACTATCTGGTCAAACCCTTTGATCTGGCGGAATTGTCGGCGCGGATCGGGTCGGTTGCGCGGCGCTATTCCGGAAACCCCAACCCCCTGATCTCGCTGGGTGTATTGGAGTTTGATCTGGCGGCGCGGCAGGTTCGGCGGTCGGGACAGGCCGTGGGAATGACGGCGCGCGAATGGGTCTTGCTAGAGGCGTTGATGCAGCGGCCCGGCCAGTTGCTGTCCAAACGCCAATTGGAAGAGCGGTTGTATTCCTTTGATGATGAGATCGAAAGCAATACGGTCGAAGTGCATGTCAGCCGCATCCGCAAGAAACTGGGGGCAGCAGTGATCGAGACCGAGCGCGGCATGGGCTATCGTCTGGGTGCCGCATGAACGCGCTGCAGGTCCGGCTGGCCTTGGCCATCGGTATCGTGGTGACGGTCTTGTGGGTTGCGGCAGCGTTGTTCACCGCCAATCTGCTGCGCCGTGAGTTGGACGAGGTTTTTGACGCCGCCCTGCGCGAGACCGCTCACCGGCTGCTGCCGCTTGTCGTCAGCGAGATTCTGGGGCGCGACGCAGAAGGTGGCCTTGAGCGAATAGGAGGTGGCGAAGATGACGGGCGCGACGAGTTGTACACCTATCTGGTGCGCGACGGCGCCGGGAATGTACTGCTGCAATCGCATCTGGCGGTAATTGCCGACTTTCCGCCCGTGCCAAAACGCGGTTTTGAGCAAACCGAATCGCTGCGGATATTCAGCGATGATGCCTTGCAGCACAGCATCGTCATCAGTCTGGCCGAGCCATTGCAGCACCGCGCCGAGATCGCGCATGCGCTGCAGACGACGCTGGGGCTGCCCTTGCTGATCGTGATTCCGCTCAGCCTGTTGGGAATTATCTGGGTGGTACGACGCAGTTTCCATCCTTTGCGCCGCTTTCGGCAGGTCTTGGCGGGGCGGAGCGAGATGGATTTGTCACCGGTGGATTGCTCGGGGTTGCCGACCGAAATTCGGCCGCTGGGCGAAACGATGAACGCACTGTTGGGGCGGTTGAACGCGGCCTTTGTGGCCGAGCGCAGTTTTGCGGCCAATGCGGCGCATGAATTGCGCACGCCCTTGGCCGGTGCCATTGCGCAGGCGCAACGGTTACGGGTCGAAACCACGGACCCATTGGTGGTCGGTCGGGCGCGCGAGATCGAGGTCACTCTGAAACGCATGACGCGGCTGGCCGAACGCCTGATGCAACTGGCGCGGGCCGAGGGTGGGCGGCTGCGGTTGCAACAGCCTTCGGATCTGCGGCAGATTTTGGGCCTTGTGGTGCAGGATGCCCAGCGAGAGACGGCAGCGGATCTGCGGTTGACGATGCCCGACGTCGCGGTCTTGTCAGATCTGGACCCGGACATTTTTGGGATTCTGTGCCGCAATCTGATCGAAAACGCGCTGCGCCACGGCACGCCCGGCACCAAGATCGCGGTCGATTTCACCAAAGCAGGACAGATCAGGGTCGAAAATGACTGTGATCCGATTGCGGCCGACCTGATGTCGGGGCTGGAGGATCGCTTTACCCGCGCGCCCAATGCGGGCGAGGGCAGTGGGATCGGGCTGGCCATTGTGCGCACAATCGTCAACCGCTTGGGCGGGCGGGTGCAGTTGCAGTCGCCTTTACCTGGGCAGGTTCGCGGCTTTGCCGCCAGCGTGACCTTGCCTGTCCTGACGCGGTCAGGGTAGCGTGCGGATCAGGTCGGGAATGGACTCAGGCGGCCAGCGCCCGATCCAACCCGGATTCAAAGGTGCATTTCGAATCGTTGTAAACCCGGTAGACAGCGGCCAAATCGACATCGGTCGAACCCGTGGCGGCGCGTCTTTCGCCATCTTGGCAAAGCGCCGACAGCGCCACGAACCCCAGGTTCAGGGCAGCACCTTTCAGAAAGTGCAGATCCGCCTCGATCGCCTTGGCGGTCCGGCTATCGATCAGACGGCTGACCGCTTCGTCCGCCTCGGTCAAGAACATCTCGACCACTTCGACAAAATCGTCACAGCCGATCTCGCCGCGCAATTCCTTGACGCGTTCCCAATCTATCATGACCCATACCGCCCCCCGACGGCCCTGCGTTACCCATTGCTGCAGACTGGCGTGGCCGCGTTAACAAACCGTATTTCGTCAAAACCCATGAAAGGACAGTTTTAGGTTTCATGTCGCGTTAAAGGCTGGGGCGCAAGGTCACGTCGGAACAACAAGGTCGTGCCACGTGATAGCCATTCTCAACCCGTCCGATGATCACAGCGCGCCGCAAACGGCAACCGGTCTGCGTGTGCTGATCGTTGATGACAGCAGGGCACAGCGCCGGACGCTGGCCTTGCAGTTGGGCCGCTGGGGCTACAACGTGGTCGAGGCGGGCAGTGGCGATGCCGCATTGTGTCTGTGTCAGACGCAACGGTTTGACATCGTTCTGTCAGATTGGATGATGCCGGGGATGTCCGGGCTGGAACTGTGTCAGGCGTTTCGGATGCTGCCGCGCGACGGTTACGGCTATTTCATCCTGCTGACCTCGAAATCCGAAAAGGCCGAGATTGCCGACGGGCTTCAGAATGGCGCTGATGATTTTCTGGCCAAGCCGGTCAATTCTGACGAGCTTCGCGCACGCTTGCGCGCTGGTGAGCGGATCGTGACCATGCAGCAGCAGTTGGTCGAAAAGAACCGGCTGGTCGGCAGTACCCTGGACCAGTTGCAAAAGCTGTACGATTCGCTGGACCGCGACCTGATCGAGGCGAAAAAGCTGCAGCAAAGTCTGATCCGCGACCGCGCAATGGATTTCGGGGCCGGCAAGGCCGTATTGATGATGCAGCCCTCGGGCCATGTGGGTGGCGATCTGGTGGGCTCGTTCGTGATTGACGAGCGGCGGATTGCGGTGTTTTCGGTGGATGTTTCGGGACATGGGGTTGCCAGTGCGATGATGACGGCGCGGCTGGCGGGGTTGCTGTCAGGCGGGTCGCCGGATCAGAACATCGCCTTGCGCGTGACAGCGAATGGCGCGCGCGACGCCTATCCGCCGCAAGATGTGGCGTTGCGATTGAACCGCATGATGATCGAGGATGTGCAGGTCGAACAGTATTTCACCATGGCCTATGCCGAGATTGATCTGCACAGCGGCCGGGTGCAACTGGTGCAAGCGGGCCATCCGCACCCCGTGGTCTTGCGCCAGAACGGCCGGATCGACGCGCTGGGTCAGGGCGGCCTGCCGATCGGACTGATCCCCGCGGCACAGTATGACCAAGTCTCGACCGTTTTGCAGCCGGGTGATCGGCTGTTCTTGATGTCCGACGGGGTGACGGAATGCCCCAGTTGGTCGGGTCAGGAACTTGGCACCGACGGCCTGCTGGAGTTGCTGCGCAAATTCGGCAATATGCCAAGCTCGACCCTGCTGGAGGCGCTGATCTGGGATTTGGCCAAATTTGCCGGCAGCGACGATTTTCCTGATGATGTTTCGGGGCTGATGTTTGACTACATCGGTGGGGCCTGAAACGTTCAGGCCCGAAGCAGCGCGCGCATCAACATCGCCCTGTCACCCGGATTTGTAACCAGACGCAACGCCTGATCACGGCTGGCCCAGACGGCGCGGTGGTCGGCCTCGGTTGGCGGACCCTGCCGCAGGGTGGGTCGGGCGGTAAAGATGTAGCACAGCTTTTCGGCCCATTTGTCGTATTCGGGCATATAGGTAAAGCGGCGATAGGTGCCCAGATGGCGGACGGCGCCGATATGCCAGCCGGTTTCTTCGAACACTTCGCGGTGCAGGGCGGCGATGGGCGCCTCACCGGGGTCGATGCCGCCGCCGGGCAATTGATATTCCGGTATAGGTTTTGCCTGATGTGTCAGCAAAACCGCCCGTCCATCCAGCAGCACGGCATAAACGCCGGGCCGCCTGCGATACTCTTGCCCGGTTCGGATGGATTCGCCATAACGTCGGATCATGTTTGCCCTCTTGGCCTGCTGGTTGCCCCCACTATATAGGCGCGGTATGCCAAGGGCGACGGTTTTAGGAAATTTCATGACCACAGCTTCGGACACCACCTCGGCCAACTCTGTCTGGCCGCACATCACATGGGACGACGCTGTCCTGCCGTTTCAACTGGACAATGCCGATGTGCGTGGCCGGGTGGCACGGCTGGATGGTGTGCTGGCCGAGGTGCTGCGCCAGCACCTCTACCCCCCGCAGATTGAGGCCCTGGTCGCCGAGGCAACCTTGCTGACGGCGATGATCGGGCAGGCGGTCAAGTTGCGCTGGAAGCTGTCGCTGCAAATTCGTGGCAAGGGTGCTGCCCGGTTGATTGCCACCGACTATTATGGCCCCGCCGAAGACGGTCAACCGGGTCGCATTCGCGCCTATGCCAGCTATGATGCCGCTGGTCTTGACCCCGAGGGGACGCCCTTTGCCCAGATCGGCGAAGGCTATTTTGCCGTGATGCTGGATCAGGGTGCCGGGATGGCCCCCTATCAGGGCTTTACCCCGATCGAAGGCAACTCGCTGTCCCATTGCGCCGAGACCTATTTTGCGCAATCCGAACAGCTGCCGACGCGCTTTGCCGTGACCTTTGGCAAAAGCCAAGAGCCTGGTCGCGCGCCGCGCTGGCGGGCGGGTGGTGTCATGTTGCAGCACATGCCGCAAGTCGGCGGTACAGTTGCCGCCGAGGCGGGCAGCGGGTCGGGCGGGTTGCTGACCCACAGCGACATTCTGGGTGGTGCCGAAGCCGAGAACTGGAACCGCGTCAACATCCTGTTGGACACGGTCGAAGAACTGGAACTGATCGGGCCGACCGTCAGCCCGACTGAATTGCTGCTGCGCCTGTTCAGTGAAGAGCAGCCTCGGGTCTTTGATGCGACCCCTGTGCGATTTGGCTGCTCGTGTTCCGCTGAAAAGGTGCGCAGTACCATGTCGATCTATTCGCAGAAAGACATCGGCAACATGACGACCGCGCAGGGTCTGGTCACGGCAGATTGCCAGTTTTGCGGCGCGCATTACGAGTTTGATCCCAAGACGCTGGGATTTGAGGCTGAAGACGCCGATGGCCTTGTTCCTGGAAGCAAGGCCGCTATGGCCAAGGCCACCGCCGCCGCAGAAGGCCCCCCTTCAGGGACCGGGGCTGGGGATGCCACTTGAGGTCGGCCAACTGATTGCTGCGCTGAACCGTCCGTCGGGCGCATCGTCTGATTTTGACCTGAACCCTGCCGCGTCGCCGGAACAGGGACGGGTGTTGCGGCAGGCGGCGGTTCTGGTCGCCCTTTGGCCGCGCGAGGCCGGGATCGAGGTGATCTTGACCAAGCGGGCGTCGCATCTAAAACACCATCCGGGCCAGATTGCCTTTCCCGGCGGCAAGGTCGAGCCGTCGGATGCCGGGCCCGAGGCAGCGGCGCTGCGCGAGGCGCAGGAAGAGATCGGCCTTGCGCCGCACAACGTCACGCTGATGGGCCGCTTGCCGCCGCATGAAACCGTGACCGGCTTTGCCGTGACCCCGGTTCTTGGCCTGATCAAGACAGATTTCGTGCCCAAAGCCGATCCCGGCGAGGTGGAAGAGGTGTTCACTGTCCCGCTGGAGCACCTTATGTCCCCGGCACGCTACGGGATCGAGGGGCGTATGTGGCGCGGGCAGGTCCGGCGTTATTACGCAGTACCTTGGGGGCCTTATTACATCTGGGGTGCCACCGCGCGGATCATGCGTGGCTTGGCCGAGCGGGTGGCGGTGTGAGGTTGCACGACGCCTGGCTTAGCCGCCACGGAACGCAGGCGCTGTGCGCCGTGCTGGGGCTGTCGGGCTTCAGCGCCTTGTTTGTCGGGGGCTGTGTGCGCAATGCCCTGCTGGGCGGACCGGTCACCGATATCGACATTGCGACCGATGCGCGACCCGAAACCGTGTCCGAGATTGCGCAGGCCGCCGGGTTCAAAGTGATACCGACCGGGATCGACCATGGCACCGTTACAGTCATTGCGCAGGGCATTCACCACGAAGTCACCACGTTTCGCCGCGATGTCGAAACCGATGGCCGCCGCGCCGTCGTGGCCTATTCGACCGATATTGCCGAGGATGCGGCCCGGCGCGACTTTACCATGAACGCGCTTTATGCCGACCCATCGGGCCAAGTGATTGATCCTTTGGGTGGCATGGACGACCTGCGCGCAAGGCAAGTGCGCTTTGTCGGTGACCCCGCCCAGCGCATCCGCGAGGATTACCTGCGAATCCTGCGGTTTTTTCGGTTTCATGCCGTTTTTGGCGATCCGGACAAGGGGATCGATGCTGAAGGGCTTGCGGCCTGTGCGGAATTGGCAGAGGGTCTTAACGGTCTGTCGCGCGAACGCATCGGGGCCGAGATGCGCAAGCTGCTTGCCGCCGATAATCCGGCACCCGCGGTCGCGGCGATGGTGCAATCTGGGGTTCTTGCGCACGTTTTACCGGGGGCGGATGGGCGGGCCCTGGGAGCGCTGGTTCATATCGAAGGCGACCTGCCGCCGCGCTGGCAACGCCGTTTGGCGTTGTTGGGGGGAAGCTGCGACCTGCGGCTGTCGCGGGCCGAGGACGGCGAAATCAGTCGGATCAGGCATGAAATCGGCACGGCCACTTCGCCCGCCGTTCTGGGTTGGACGCTTGGCGAGGTGCCCGCGCAAGATGTCTTGCTATGCCGGGCGGCGTTGCTTCAGGTGGCGCTGCTCCGCGACTGGCGTGATGAAATACTGCGCGGTGCCCAGTCACGGTTTCCGGTCGTGGCCGCTGATCTGATGCCGTCGCTGCTTGGCCCCGCCCTGGGCGAGACGTTGAAGTTGCTGCAATCGCAATGGCTGGCCAGTGACCTGACACTGGGCCGTGCTGATCTGTTGAAAATAGCCCAAAACAGGGCGTGACAAAACCCGAAGCTTCCGCTAAGGCAGCAAGGCACAAACTGGGAGAGCAGCATGAACCTTGGGATCACTCGCACCGCGTAAGACGGCCGATCCCATGTGACGGTCGCACGGACCTTCACCCTTCATGTTCCTGATCTGCGGAAATCTCTCATGTTTCGTTTCTTTGAAAACCTTGTCGATCCTTTTGCCGCCTATGTCCCATCAGACACGCCACCGCGCAAGCTGTGGACCTATCTGAAGGATTATGTGCTGCTGTTCAAAGGCGTGTTCACCGTGACCGCCATATTCTCGATGCTGAACGCGTTCTCTGAGGTGGCGCTGCTGTGGTATCTGGGGCGCATGGTCGATATGCTGTCGCAGGGTGCTCCACAGGCGGTCTGGGCAGCGCATGGGGTCGAGTTGGCGCTGGTCGCGGTGGCGATTCTGGTGCTGCGGCCCCTGATCGGCACGGTGAATGTGGCGCTGCTGCACAATACGATCCTGTCGAACTTTGCGCCCACCATGCGGTGGCGGGCCCATTCGCATGTCATGCGCCAACCGGTTGGCTGGTTTGAAAGCGATTTTGCCGGGCGGATTGCCAACCGCATCATGCAGGCACCTAGTGCCGCCGGGGATGCCGTTTTTCAGGTGTTTGACGCCGTGGCCTTTGCCGCCACGACGCTGGTCGGTGCCGCGATCATGCTGGCCGGGGCGGACCCTTGGCTGCTGGTGCCGCTGACATTGTGGCTTGTGTCCTATCTGGCCCTGATGCGCTGGACGATCCGCCGCGCCGGCCCCGCCAGTCATGCCAGTTCCGAGGCGCGGTCGGCGCTGACCGGGCGGGTGGTGGACAGCTATACCAACATCCATTCGGTCAAGCTGTTCGCGCAGTTTGAACGCGAACTGGACTATGCCCGCGACGCCATCGAAACCGCGCGCCGGACCTTTCAAAAGGAAATGCGTATCGTCACCATCATGGATGGCGTGTTGACGTTGTTGAACAGCATGATGATCCTGGGCGTGTCGGGCCTTGCGCTTTACCTGTGGTACAACGGCATGGCCTCGGTCGGTGTGGTGGCGGCGGCGGTGGCGCTGTCGCTGCGGTTGCATTCGATGACCTACTGGATCATGTGGGCCAGCACCAATCTGGTGCAACATCTGGGCACGCTGAGCGAGGGGATGGAAACGATCACCGAACCGATCGGGTTGGTCGATGTGCCCGGCGCGCGGGCGCTGACCCATGACAAGGGTTTGATCGAAGTCAAGTCCGTCAGCCATCATTACGGGCGCGGGGCAGGTGGCCTGGACAAGCTGTCGCTGACCGTGCGGCCGGGCGAGCGGATCGGGCTGGTCGGGCGGTCGGGGGCGGGCAAGACCACATTGGTCAAGTTGATCTTGCGTTTTTACGACACCGAGCAGGGGCAGATTCTGATCGACGGGCAGGATATCGCGCTGGTGGATCAGGAAAGCCTGCGGCGCCAGATCGGTATGGTGCAGCAGGACAGTTCGCTGATGCACCGCTCGGTGCGCGAGAACATCAAATATGCCCGCCCCGATGCCAGCGACGCCGAGATGATCGCCGCCGCGCGGCGGGCCGAGGCGCATGACTTCATCCTGACCTTGCAGGATTCCGTCGGTCGCAAGGGCTATGACGCCCATGTCGGCGAGCGGGGGGTCAAGCTGTCGGGTGGTCAGAGGCAACGGGTGGCTTTGGCGCGGGTTATCCTGAAGGATGCGCCGATCCTGATTCTGGATGAGGCGACTTCGGCTTTGGACAGCGAGGCCGAAGCGGCGATTCAGGCGGCCTTGTTCAATGTGATGGCGGGCAAGACGGTGATCGCGATTGCGCACCGGCTGTCAACCATCGCCGCGATGGACAGGATCGTGGTGCTGGCGGACGGGCATGTGGCCGAGGATGGCACCCATGCCGCGCTTTTGCAAAAGAACGGGCTCTATGCCCGGTTCTGGGCACGCCAGTCGGGCGGGTTCATCGGGCTGGACGAGGCCGCAGAATGAGCTTTTCGCCAATTCTCGGGCCGGGAATCCCGGCCTTTGCCCGGGCCGACACGGCACCCCCCCGCACCGTATGGGCGTTTTTTGGCTGGGCGCTGCGCGGGGCCTGGGCGGGGATCGTCTGGGCGGCGTTCTGGTCGGTTCTGACAGGCTCGCTCGAGGCGGTTTCAGCCACGCTGCTGGGGCGGATCATCGATGGTGTGGCGGCGACAGATCCCGCCCGCATCGCCACGGATCTGGGGCCGTTGTTCGGGGTGTTCGCGCTGTATTATCTGGTGATCCGTCCGGTGATCTTTGGCATGAACACCGCGGCGGCCTCGATCCGGCTGGAACCCAATCTGTTTCCGCTGATCCTGTCACGGCTGAACCGCTGGACCATCGGGCAAGCGGTGACCTTCTTTGACAATGATTTCGCCGGGCGGATCGCGCAAAAGCAGATGCAAACGGCGCGGGCCTCGACCGATGTCGTGGCCGGGATGATCGAGACCGGGGCCTTTGCGATCTCCTCGGTCGTGGGGTCGGTGCTGCTGCTTTCGGCGATCGACGGGCGGATTGCGGTGGTTCTGGTGCTGTGGATCATCACTTATTACGTGTTCATCCGCAGGTCCTTGACCCGGATTCGCGCCGCTTCGGCGGCACGCGCGGCGGCGCGGGCCATGGTGACGGGGCAGATCGTCGACACGGTCACCAACATGAAAACCGTCAAACTGTTCGCCCATGCCACCTATGAAGACCGCGCGGCGCTTGAGGCGATGGCGGGTTACCGCGAAAAGGCGATCGGCTATGGTGTGATCTCGTCATGGTTCCGCTTTATTCTGTCGGCGATTGCCGGGGTGTTGCCGGTGCTGTTGGTCGGCGGCACGCTGTGGCTGTGGCAGCAGGGCCTGGCGACGGCGGGCGACATCGCAGCGGCAGGCACGATCTCGTTCCGGCTGTCGCAGATGACCGGCTGGGTGTCGTTCAGCCTGATGTCGATCTTTGGCAATCTGGGCGAGGTCGAGGACGGGGTGCGCACCTTGACGCCGCCCTATACGTTGGTGGATGCGCCTGACGCGGCAGAATTGCCGCGCGTGGCCGGGCGGGTCGAATTTGACCATGTGTCCTTTGCCTATGGCCGCACGACCAAAGACGGGCGCGGCGGGGTGGACAACCTGTCGCTGATCATTCATCCGGGCGAAAAGATCGGCGTTGTCGGCGCCTCGGGGGCTGGGAAATCTACCTTGGTGGCGTTGCTGCTAAGGCTATATGATGCCGAACAGGGCCGGGTTTTGGTCGATGGCATCGATGTGCGGACGGTGACGCAGGAAAGCCTGCGGCGGCAGATCGGGATGGTCACACAGGAAACCGCGATGTTCAACCGCACCGCGCGCGAGAATATCCTGTACGGCAATCCTGACGCCACGGTGGAACAAATGGTCGCGGCGGCGCGGGCGGCCGAGGCGGATCAGTTCATCACGGCCCTGCAGGATCTGCAGGGCAACACCGGCTATGACGTGTATCTGGGCGAACGCGGGGTCAAGCTGTCGGGCGGGCAAAGGCAGCGCATCGCGTTGGCGCGGGCCTTTTTGAAAGACGCGCCGATACTGGTGCTGGACGAGGCGACGTCGGCGCTGGATTCCGAGGTCGAGGCGTCGATTCAGGATGCTTTGCAGCGGGTCATGGTGGGCAAGACCGTGTTGGCCATCGCGCACCGTCTGTCAACCATTGCCATGATGGACCGTATCATCGTGCTGGATCAGGGCCACATCGTGGAACAGGGCAGCCATGCCGAACTGCTGGCCATGGGTGGCTTGTATGCGCGCTATTGGGGTCGCCAGTCGGGCGGTTTCATCGGGGTCAAGGACAAGGAAGCGGCCGCGTGAACCTGACCATCGACCGGCTGGGGCATTTGGGTGACGGCATTGCCAAGGGCCCCGACGGGCCGATCTTTGCCCCTCAGATGTTGCCGGGCGAGGTGGTGACAGGTCAGGTGCAGGGTGATCGGCTGACGGACATCCGCATCGTGACACCCTCTTTGGCGCGGGTGCGGCCACCTTGCGCCCATGCGCGCACCTGTGGCGGTTGCATGATGCAGCATGCCAGCGACGGTTTTGTGGCCCAGTGGAAACAGGGCGCCGTGCAGGCTGCCTTGCAGGGGCAAGGACTGGCGACACTGTTTCGCCCCATTGTGACCTCGCCGCCCAATTCGCGTCGCAGGGCGACCCTGACCGCGCGGCGGACCAAGGGCGGCAGCCTGCTGGGCTTTCACGCGCGCGGGTCAGATAAGCTGGTGGCGGTGCCGGGCTGCCTGTTGCTGCACCCCGATCTTCTGGCGGCCTTTCCCGCACTTGAGGCTATGGTCAAGATCGGCGGTTCGCGTGCGGCAGAGATGCAGATGGCTGTCACCCGGTCGCTGTCCGGTGTGGATGTCGTGGTGGGTGGTGGCAAGCCTGCAGATGCCGCCGCTCAGATGGATCTGGCACGGCTGGCCGAGTCGCATGGCCTTGCACGACTGACATGGAATGACGAAACGGTCGCCCTGCGCACCATGCCGATGCAGCGGTTTGGTCGCGCCCTTGTCGCGCCGCCGCCGGGTGCATTCCTGCAGGCAACGCTCGAGGGTGAGCAGGCGCTGTTGCAGGCTGTTGCGCTGGCGATCGGGTCTGCGCGCCGCGTGGTCGATCTGTTTGCGGGTGTCGGCACCTTTACCCTGCCGCTCGCCGAACGTGCCGATGTTTTGGCGGTCGAAGGCGAGGCCGCCATGCTGGCCGCGCTGGACAAGGGCGCGCGTGGGGCCGAGGGACTGCGCCGCGTGACAACCCAAACCCGCGATCTGTACCGCAGACCGCTGGAGGCGGATGAGTTCAAGGGCGTCGATGCCGTGGTGATCGACCCGCCCCGTGCCGGCGCCGAGGCGCAGATGCGGGTTCTTGCGCAGTCAAGGGTGCCGGTGATCGCTGCCGTTTCATGCAATCCGGTCACCTTTGCCCGCGATGCCCGTATCTTGATCGATGGTGGCTACCGTTTGGACTGGGTTCAGGTCGTCGATCAGTTCCGCTGGTCACCACATGTTGAACTTGCGTCCAAGTTCAGCCTTACAGGCTAGCCAGACGGCGGCAGATCAGGTAAAGCCGCTGAAAATACAACAAGAAACTGCGGGCATGGCATGAAGACGTTTTTTAAGATAATCCTGCTGTTGCTGGCCTTGGTTGCGATGGTCAGCTGCGGGTCCAAGTTCAGGACCTATTCCGGCCCGCCGGTCACCATGATCGAGGTCCACAAGGCCGATCGAAAGATGTATCTGCTCAGCGGATCGACAGTGTTAAAGACCTATTCCATACGTCTTGGGGGCAACCCTGTGGGACACAAGCAATTTGAAGGCGACGGCAAAACGCCGGAGGGTCGTTACGTCATTTCGCACCGCAACGCACGATCATCCTATCACCTGTCCTTGGGAATTTCCTATCCCAACGACGCCGACCGGGCCTATGCGGCAGCGCGGGGCAAGCGGCCCGGTGGCGATATCTTCATCCACGGCGCGAACAACCGCGGCCGTTCGCGTGGCGATTGGACCGTGGGCTGCATCGCGGTGCGCGACCGCGAGGTCGAACAGATCTATGCCATGGTCAATCCCGGCACGCCCATCGTGATTTATCCCTAAGCAACAAGACGCCAAACCGGCGGACCGACCTTTACTGGGTTAATGACGGTGACGGGGTGGTAAAGCTGCCGGCGGTCTGGCCCATCAGCGCTGTCCACCATATCTTGCGCGACGATTCCTGAAACCACGCAAAGCCGATCTCGTCGGCACGCGGGTCCATCAGGGTTTCGCGGGTGTCTTGCTGGTTCATCCAGTCGCCCAGCGTTTCCAACTCGGTCTCGAATGTCTCTGAAATCAACTCGCCCAGCAGTTTGCCAGTATAGCCCGACCGCTGAACCCGCACCAAGGGCGACGATCCGTCCGAACCAAAGTGCCAGGGCCGGTTCTGCACCGCCATATCGCGCGAATGGGTGGCGGCGGCGGCGTTCAACTCGGCATTGAAGGCCACCTGACCAATTCCCTTGGCCGCCCGCAGCGCATTCAGCGAATCCAGCACCCGAAACGAAATCGCCGGGGCCATGTCAGGGGTGATCGCATAGGCCTGCGGCAACGGTTTGCCATCCGTACCGCGTGGCACCTCGGTCGGTTTGGCGCAGGCGGCCAAGGCTGCGGCCAGCCCAAGAAAAACTGCGGAACGTCTGTTCATCTTCTATCACCTGTACGCCCGGCGCCCGGGTCGGGCTGACTGACTTTTTTCCGTCATACAGAAACATCATGGCCAGCAAAACCCTTAACCGGCGCACGGATTGTGACAGGGCTGTGAATTGCGGACAAAGCGGTTTCGATGTAGAAGAAGTGATCGCGCATGAAGAAGGAGATCAGAGCATGTCTGACGCCACCAAACACCCGCTGAACCGCCGCCTGTTCATCGGTGCCGCTGCGGCCAGCCTCAGCGCCGCCGCCTTGCCTGCCGGGGCGCAGGCCATCAACAACTCGACCGAATTTGAGGCGCCGACCACCGCCACAACACAGCGCGCCAACATTTCCAGCTTTCGCACCCATGATTGGCGCGACTATTTCACCAACACCCGCAATGGCGTGATTCTGTGCGACATCACCTCGCGCGCGCTGCATTTCTGGTCCGAAGACGAATCGGTTTACAAGCTTTACCCGACCTCGGTTCCCTTGTCCGAGGATCTGACCCGGCGCGGTGCCACTGAAGTTGTTCAAAAGGTTGAAAATCCCAGATGGATTCCGACCGCATCCATGTTGGAACGTCACCCCGAATGGCCGAAGGTGGTGGAAGGCGGCGCGCCTGAGAATCCCCTTGGCGTGCGGGCCCTGTATCTGAGTTGGCCAGCTTACCGGATTCATGGCACCCATGACACGCGCAAGATCGGGCGGCGGTCGTCCAGCGGCTGCATCGGGCTGTACAACGAGCAAATCATCGAGCTTTATGGTCTGGCCAAGGTCGGAACCCAGGTCTTGCTGATCTAGACTGTTGTTTGGTGGATTGCTGGGCCGATGGTGCAGTGCGCGCACCAATGCCAAAAATGATTCGCGACCCCAAAGATGGCCAAGAGGTGTTGCCAATTTGACGACATCTTAAGCATGGTGGCATCTTTGGCGACGCGCCCTGTTGCAATCATTCATTTGACCTGCTTTTAAAAGCGAACGAGGAACAGTCTTACACGCATCCTGCTGCCTCTGCGAAATATTGCTGGGTGCTTTAACTGGAGGTTAATATGAAGAAAATCGCTCTCGCTGCTGCTCTGTCGAT
>JBAXXO010000006.1:0-27288 GCA_037127855.1 Alphaproteobacteria bacterium | reverse complement strand
GTGGTGCCATGGGCCTATGCGCTGGTGTCGCCGCTGATCGGATTTGCCAGTCAGTTGGGGGATATCGTGGAAAGCTGGATCAAGCGGCGGGCGGGCGCCAAGGATTCGTCGCGGCTTATCCCGGGGCATGGCGGGGTGATGGACCGGTTTGACTCGCTGGTGGGCGCGGTGCTGGCGCTGCAGGTGCTGGGCTGGGTCATGGCGGGCCCGGTATGAGCCTGCGGCGCGTTTCGGTCTTTGGCGTGACGGGGTCGGTCGGGGAAAATACCTTTGATTTGCTGTTGCGGCAGGGGGGGGCGGCGGCCTTTCATACGGTTGCGCTGACGGCCGGGCGCAATGTGCACCGCTTGGCAGAAATGGCGATAGCCTTGCGGGCCGAGGTGGCGGTTTGCGCCGATGAGGCGGGATTGCCGGCCTTGCGCGCCGCCTTGCAGGGGACGGGCACGGTCGCCGCAGCCGGCCGATCTGCGCTGATCGAGGCGGCCTGTCGGCCAGCCGACTGGGTCATGTCGGCCATTGTCGGCGTGGCCGGGCTGGAGCCCGGGCTGCGCGCCTTGCGGGCAGGGGCGACGCTGGGTCTGGCCAACAAGGAAAGCCTGGTCACGGCGGGCCCCTTGATGCTGGCCACCGCCGCCGCCCATCATGGCCGCATCCTGCCGGTGGACAGCGAACATTCGGCGGTGTTTCAGGCGCTGGCGGGCGAAGATGCAACGGCGGTCGAGCGCATCATCCTGACCGCCTCGGGCGGGGCGCTGCGCGACTGGCCGATCGAGCGGCTGGCGGCTGCCACATTGGAACAGGCCCTGGCCCATCCCAACTGGTCGATGGGGCAAAGAATTACCATCGACAGCGCGTCGATGTTCAACAAGGCGCTGGAAGTTATTGAAGCGCGCGAGTTTTTTGAGGTCGGCCCGGATCAGGTCGAGGTGATCATCCACCCCGAATCGCTGATCCATTCCATGGTTGCCTTTCATGACGGCGCGATTATGGCACATCTGGGCGCGCCGGACATGCGCCACGCCATAGGCTATGCGCTCAACTGGCCGGTGCGCACGCCGCTGCCGGTGGCGCGGCTGGATCTGGCGGCGGTGGGAAATCTGACGTTTCGTGCGCCCGACCTTGCGCGCTATCCGGCCCTGCGTCTGGCGCGCGAGGTGATGGCAACGCGCGGGCTGGCGGGTGCCGCCTTCAACGCCGCCAAGGAGGTGGCGCTGGACATGTTCATCGCGGGTCGGATCGGTTTCATGGACATGGCGGGGCTTGTGGAAACGGTTTTGGCGCATATCTCGGGTGAGGCGCGGCTTGGTCTTGCCGCAACCGACCTGGCTGATGTCATGGAAATGGACCAATTGGCCCGTATCCGGGCGATGGAATCACTTAAGACATGAGGAAGGTATCAGTTTGTCGTCGATGATTGCGGCTTTGGGCGGGGGATTGCAGGCCTTTGTGGCGCTGCTGGTGGTGATCGTGATCATCGTCACGGTGCATGAATATGGCCATTACATCGTCGGCCGCCTGTGTGGCATCCGTGCCGAGGTCTTCTCGATCGGCTTTGGCAAGCCGATCTGGAGCCGGGTCGACAAGCGTGGCACCCGCTGGCAGGTGGCGTTGTTGCCTTTGGGTGGCTATGTGCGGTTCATGGGTGACGCCGATGCGGCCTCGCGCCCCGGCGACTTGCCCGAGGGGCTGACAGCCGAAGAGCGTCGTCACACGATGCAGGGGGCGCCGTTATGGGCGCGGTCGGCGACGGTGCTGGCGGGACCCGCCTTCAACATCGCGCTGACGCTGATCGTGTTCTTTGGACTGGTGCTGTATGGCGGCGTCGAGGTCGAGCGTGCAACAATTGGGCATTTGCAAACCCTGCCGACCGGACCAGTGCCGTTGCAGGTCGGTGACACGATCCTGTCGCTGAATGGCACAAAAACACCCGATCTGGAAACGCTGGGCAGTGTTGCCAAGGATCTGCGCGACGCCGAAACGGTCAGCTATGTCGTTGAACGCGCCGGAAAAATCGTGAAATTTGACGGCCCGAACCCGGTGCCAGCACTGGTGCAGTCGGTCGCCATGAATTCGGCCGCCGAGGAAGCAGGTGTGAAGCCGGGCGATCTGATCTTGAAGGTCGGGGACAAGATGATCGCGGGTTTTGACCAGATGCCCAAGCTGGTCGAAGCGGCGGCGGGCAAGCCTGTTGATCTGACACTGAAGCGCGGAACCGAGACGCTGAACCTGACCCTGACGCCGCGCCGCGTCGATCTGCCCAATGCGGCGGGCGGCTTTGACACGCGCTGGATGATCGGCATCGCAGGCAGCATGCTGTTTGATGCCGAGCGACGGACGCCGGGCCTGATCGAAGCGGCAGGCATCGCCGTCGAGCGCAGTTGGTACATGGCCAAAACCAATCTGAACGGCATCTGGCAGATTCTCAAGGGCACCATCAGCAGTTGCAACCTGTCAGGCCCGGTCGGCATGGCCAAGGCCGCCTCGGCCGCCGTTCAATCAGGGTTGGAGGCATTCATCGGCACGCTGGCGCTGATGTCGCTGACCATCGGCATCGCCAATCTGCTGCCGATCCCGGTGCTGGACGGCGGGCATCTGGTGTTTCATGTCTATGAGGCGGTTTTCCGCCGCCCCCCCAATGCCCGCGTGATGCAGGTGCTGATGACCGCGGGACTGGCGATATTGCTGTCCTTGATGGTGTTCGCCTTTTCAAACGATCTGTTTTTATGTGCCTGAAGATGGTGCTGTAGAACTTTCCTCAAAACTATCCACAGCTATTTGCGCAGAATTGCACAAGGAACCCGGTCTGGGCCGCTGTCGGGGTGCTGCGGCTTTTGACAAGGCCGGGGCGAAAAGCTAGTCACATCAAAGAAGATGAAGGAACGGGGCAGCACATGCAGATCACGGCAAGCGCCAGGCTATGGCTGACAGCGCGGGTTGGTCGCCTGTATATGCGGGCAGTGATGGTTCTGGTTGTGGCCCTTTTCGGCCTTGCCATGGGATTTGCATCCTCGGCGCAGGCCCAGAGCTATAATTTCAACGCCGTTCAGATCGAGGGCAATGCGCGCGTCGATCAAACCACGATCCTGTCTTATGCCAAGCTGGTCAAGGGCGAGCGCGTCTCGGCGGCGGCGTTGAATGACGCCTATCAGCGGATTGTTGGCTCGGGGCTGTTTGAAAAGGTCGAATTGCTGCCAAGTGGCGGAACGCTGGTGATCCGGGTTGTCGAATTGCCGATGATCGATGTGGTCGATTATCAGGGCAACAAGGTGATCAAGGACGAGCAGTTGATCACCGCCACCAAGTCGCGGGCGCGGCTGGTTTATTCGCCGGCACAGGCCGAGGCCGATGCGGCGGCGATTGCCGAAGCCTACCGTGCTTCGGGGCGGATCAACGCCACGGTGACGCCGCGCATCATTCGCATGACCAACAACCGTGTCGGCCTGGTGTTCGAAATCGTCGAAGGTGGCGTGGCCGAAATCGAGCGGCTGAACTTTGTCGGCAACCGTGACTTTTCGGACTATCGTCTGCGCCAGATCCTGCGGACCAAGCAGGCGGGGCTGCTGCATGCGTTGATCCAGCGCGACACGCTGAACGAGGAACGGTTGCCGCTGGATGAAAAGCTGTTGTCGGACTTCTACATGTCGCGCGGCTATCTAGATTTCAAGATTCTGAACAGCACGGCCGAATATTCGCGCGACCGCGACGCAACCTTTCTGACCTTTACCCTTCAGGAGGGCCGCAGTTTCAAGATCGGCAAAGTGACGACTGTGTCGGAAATCGAGGGGCTTGACCCCGCAGAATTTGACAAGGTGCGCCGGTTGCGCACCGGGATCACATATTCGCCGACCGTCATCGACAACAATGTGGCGGCGATGGAAAACTTGGCGATTTCCAAAGGGTTGAACTTTGTCAAGATTGATCCGCGCATAACGCGCAACGACATGAACGGCACGCTGGATGTGACCTTTGCGATCATGCGGGGGGACCGGGTGTTTGTGGAACGCATCGACATCGAGGGCAATACCACGACGCTGGATTCTGTGGTGCGGCGACAGTTCACCACGGTGGAGGGCGACCCGCTGAACCCTGCCGAAATTCGCCAAGCCGCCGAGCGCATGCGGGCGCTGGGCTATTTTTCCGATGTCAGCGTGAACGCCGCAAGCGGCAATTCGGCGGATCAGGCGGTCGTCAAGGTCGAGGTGACCGAGCAACCGACCGGGTCGATAGGTCTGGGTGCGACCTGGGGCGTGTCCAGCGGATTCGGGGTGAATCTCAGCTTTGCCGAACAGAATTTTCTGGGACGCGGGCAGCAGATCGATGTATCCGTCCAAACTGGGACCAATACGCAGGATTCGCGGCTGGTCTTTACCGATCCGGCCTTTCTGGGTCGCGATGTTTCCTTCGGGGTCCGATTGGAGAATTCGCGCAGTGACAACGACTTTGCGTATTACGATACGCGGTCGCTGCTGTTTTCCCCTAGCCTGGGGTTTCCGTTGTCGGACACGCAGCGTCTGCGCTTTTCCTATCTGATCAGCAAGGACACCATCCGGAATGTCGACAAGCCGGACAGTTCGATCATCTTGCAAGGCGAAGAGGGCACCGAGGTGACCTCGAGCGTTGGTTACAGCTATAGTTTTGACAACCGCGACAAGGCGGTCATTCCTGGCAACGGAGCGCTGTTGCGCTTTGGTCAGGATTTTGCCGGGCTGGGTGGCGATGCGACTTTTATCGACACCTCGGTCTTTGGATTGGTGCAGACCAAGGTGCTGGACGGTGAGGTCGACCTGCGCGCGATCATCGAGGGTGGCTATCTGCAAGGCTTGTCGGGCTATGAGACGACAGTCACGCATCGTTTCTTTGGCAGGGGAAAGCTGCGCGGGTTTGAGCGCAACGGGGTGGGCCCGCGCGATCTGGGGGCGGTCAATCAAGATGCGCTGGGCGGCAATGTCTATGCGGTCGCGCATCTGGAAACGGATTTCCCTGTGGGTCTACCCGAAGAATATGGCATCGCCGGCGGTGCTTTTCTGGATGTCGGCTCGATCTGGGGTCTGGACAATGTCGAGGGCAGTGGCGGCACGGTGGATGACTCGCTGCATTTGCGGTCTGTGATCGGCCTGACGGTGTATTGGACGACGCCGATCGGCCCGCTGCGTATGGACTTTACCCATGCGCTGGAAAAGCAAAGCTACGACAAGGAGCAGAACTTTGACCTGACCATTGCGACCAAGTTCTGATGAGGCACTTGGTTCGCCATCTGTTACGGTTGGTGTCGCTCGTTTTGGTGCTTATGGCGTTTGCGGTCAGCGCAGGGCAGGCCCAACAGGTTGCAGCCCCGCAGATTCTGACACTGGATCAGAACCGTTTGTTCAGCGAGGCTCTGTATGGCAAGGCGCTGACGGCACGGTCGCTGGCCGCCACGCAGAACCTTGCGAGCGAAAACAGCCAGATCGAAGCCGATCTGGCGGCAGAAGAGGCCAGTCTGACAACCCGGCGCCCGACCCTGACGGCTGCCGACTTTGCCAAACTCGCTGCCGATTTCGACCAAAAAGTCGAGAGGATTCGTGCCGCGCAGGACGCCAAGGACAAACAACTGGTCACCGACCGCGACGCGGGCCGCAAGCAATTCTTTGAGGCTGCCAGTCCCGTACTGGCCGAGTTGATGCGGTCGCTGGGGGCCTATGCCATCTTGAACCGTGGGTCTGTCCTATTGTCCTTTGACAGTATCGACGTCACCGACCGGGCTATCGCGGCGCTGGATGCCCGGATCGGCGACGGGACAAAGGCCCCCGCGCAATCCACGGCACCGACCGACCCGGCACTGATCGCGCCTGCGCCACCAGTCCCCAATCCCTGACCCCGCGCATGAAGTCGCCGTGTCGCAGGCCGCCTTGTCTGATTGGGGCGAAGTTGCTAGTCAGGCCCATCAGGCGCTTGCGCCTCGGCCCAGCAAGGAGCGATCATGTCTGTCCCCACAGTCTTTCACGAGGCCGATCTTGCCCTGATCAAGCGCATCATTCCGCACCGTTACCCATTCTTGCTGATCGACAAGGTGCGCGACATCGTCGTCAACGAAAGCTGTGTCGGCGTCAAATGCGTCACCAATTCCGAGCCGCATTTTCAGGGCCATTTCCCCGACATGCCGATCATGCCGGGCGTGATGATCGTCGAGGCGATGGCCCAGACGTCGGGCGTGCTGGTCGGGCTGTCGATGGATCTCGTGGACAAGCAGGCCAAGGTGTTTTTCATGGGTGTCGACGGGGTGAAATTCCGCCGCAAGGTCGTGCCGGGGGATGTGCTGGAATTGCATGTCAAGGCCCTGCGCAGCGGTGGCAGGGTCTGGAGATTCGAGGGCCGCGCCACCGTCGACGGCGAACTGGCCACCGAAGCCACCTTTACCGCCATGTTCGATCTGCCAAAATGACCGCAACGTCGATCCATCCGTCCTCGGTCGTGGACAAGGCGGCCCGCTTGGGGGTTGGCGTGACTGTCGGCCCGTTCTGCCTGATCGGCCCCGAGGTGACGCTGGGCGACGGGGTCATCGTCAAATCCCATGCGGTCGTCACGGGCTGGACCGACATCGGCGCGGGCAGTGTGATCTTTCCCCACGCCACCGTCGGCGAGGTGCCGCAAGACCTGAAATATCGGGGTGAGCGCACCCGTCTGGTGATCGGCGAGCGCAACCGCATCCGCGAGGGGGCGACGTTGAACACCGGCACGGAAGGTGGCGGTGGGATCACCCGGGTGGGCCATGACAATCTGTTCATGACCGGCGCGCATGTCGGCCATGATGCCGTGGTCGGCGACCGGGTGGTGGTGGCCAATGGCGCGGCCATCGCGGGACATGCCCAGATCGGCGACGATGTCATCATCGGCGGGCTGTCGGGTATCCATCAATGGGTCCGCATCGGTCGCGGGGCGATCATCGGTGCGGTGACCATGGTCACCCATGACGTCATTCCCTTTGGTCTGGTGCAGGGCCCGCGCGGCGAGTTGGACGGGCTGAACCTGATCGGCATGAAGCGCCGTGGTATGGACCGCGCCGCGATTGCGGCCCTGCGCCACGCCTATGAGGCGCTGGCCCCCGGCGAGGGGTCGTTTCTGGACCGGGCCCGCTTATTGGCCCAGTCCCCGGCCTGCGCCGAGGTGGCCGAGTTGACCGCCTTTATCCTAGGCGCGTCGGACCGCAGCTTTCTGACGCCGAAATGACGCTGGCCCTGATTGCGGGCGCGGGCGATCTGCCGGCCGCCTTGGTGGCGGCGCTTCCCACGCGGCCGCTGATCTGCGCCCTGGACGGCTTTGCCCCGCGGGGTCTGACGGCGGACCTGACCTTTCGGCTGGAGCGACTTGTGCCCATGCTGCGCGCCCTGCTGGCGCAGGGCATCTGCGATGTCGTCTTTGCCGGGGCGGTGCAGCGACCGCGTCTGGACCCCGCCATGTTCGATCCTGCAACCGCCCGCATGGTGCCGCGCCTGTTGCAGGCCATGCAGGCGGGGGATGACGGCACTTTGCGCGCAATCCTGACGATTTTTGAGGAACACGATCTGCGGGTCCGCGCCATTCCCGACCTGGCACCCGGTTTGCTGCCTGGCCCCGGTCTGCTGGCGGGCGCGGTCGATGCGCAAGACGTGGCCGATGCCGCCCGCGCCGCCGCGATTGTCCTGGCCTTGGGGGCGGTGGATGTCGGGCAGGGCGCCTGTGTGGCGCAGGGACTTTGTCTGGCCGTCGAGGCGCTGCCCGGCACAGACGCCATGCTGACCGCCGTGGCGGACTTGCCCGCCGATCTGCGCCCAAACCCTGCCCAAGGCCGTGGCCTGTATTGCAAGGCGGCCAAGCCCGGTCAGGACCGCCGCATTGACCTGCCGACGATCGGGCCGCAGACCATGGCGCTGACGGCGGCTGCGGGTCTGGGGGGTATCGTGTTTCAGGCCGGGGCGGTGATCTGTCTTGATCTGCCGCAGATGGTGCGCGACGCTGAAAGGCTGGGCCTGTTCTTGTGGTCGCGGCCATGTTGAAATTGTTCCTGATCGCGGGCGAACCTTCGGGGGATCGTCTGGGGGCTGCGCTGATGGCAGGGCTGAAACAACTGACCGAGGTCGAGTTCCGCGGCATCGGCGGGCCGATGATGCAGGCCCAGGGTTTGTCGTCGCTGGTCCCGATGGCCGAGTTGTCGGTGATGGGGCTGGCCGAGGTCTTGCCGAAATACTTTGCCCTGAAACGCCGCATCGCTGAGGCGGCGCAGGCGGTGACGGATTGGAGCCCTGCTGCCCTGATCACCATTGACAGCCCCGATTTTTGCCTGCGCGTGGCGGGACTGGTGCGCGCCGCCAATCCTCTGCAAAAGACGATGCATTATGTTGCGCCCTCGGTCTGGGCCTGGCGTCCGCACCGCGCGGCGCGAATGGCGCGGGTGATCGACCATGTACTGGCCCTGCTGCCGTTCGAGCCGCCCTATATGCAGGACGCGGGCATGACCTGCGATTTCGTCGGCCATCCAGTGGTGGCCGAACCGCTGGCGACCGCGGCGGAACGCGCCACGATGGCGGGTCCCTACCCGCTGTTCCTGGCCCTGCCCGGATCACGCAGGTCCGAGGTCAGCCGTCTTGCCCCGGTCATCGGTGCGGCGCTTGGGCTGATCCAGGCCGCCCATCCGCAAACACGCGTCGCGCTGCCCACGGTGCCGCATCTGACGGGCCTTGTCCGCGACCTGACCGCTTCATGGCCGATCACCCCGCAGATCATCGAGGATGCTGCCACCAAACGCGCCGCTTTTGCCATGGCGGATGTGGCATTGGCGGCATCGGGGACCGTCTCACTGGAGCTTGCGGCGGCGGGCTGTCCGATGGTCATTGCCTATGACATGCATCCTGTGACGCTGTGGTTGACGCAGCGCGCCTTGCGCATCGACACGGTGACATTGGTCAATCTGGTCTCGCAGACCCGCACGGTCCCCGAATTCATCGGCAAATCCTGCCGCGCCGATCTGATCGCCCCGGCAGTGCTGGCCTTGTTGCAAAGCCCCCTTGGTCAGCAGGATGCGATGCACCTGACCATGCAGCGCCTTGGCCTCGGCGGCGCGCCGCCGGGCCTGCGCGCCGCCCGTTCGGTTCTGGAGCATCTGTGAGGGCTGACGGCGCTTTGCCTTTCATTTTGGCCCAAGTATTCCGGGGTAGGCAACTTTGCCTTTTTGGCAAAGTTGTCAGGGGTGGAACCCCTGTGCTTCGTCGGCCACTCCATGATCCGGTCTGAATGCCGTACAACGAGTCGCGCGAACAGTCAGGACTTGTGCACGTATCCAGCCAGCTTCCGGCTATGCGCGCACTGGCGGGCCTGCATAGAAACTGGCGCTTCAATAGGGGTGGTCATTGTTGTCTTGCTGCCAAGGCCGGACCAAATTGGAAAAACGGGTAAAGCGCCCTTCAAAGGCCAGTTCGATGGTGCCAATCGGGCCGTGGCGCTGTTTGCCGATGATCACCTCGGCCTTGCCATGAACCTGTTCCATCAAAGCTGCCCAAGCCGCCATCTTTTCCAACTCATGATCGCCGGGTTTTTCGCGTTCCTTGTAGTATTCATCGCGGTAAACGAACATGACAACATCGGCATCTTGCTCGATCGAGCCGGACTCGCGCAGATCGGACAGTTGCGGGCGCTTGTCATCGCGGCTTTCGACCTGACGTGACAACTGGGACAAGGCCACGACGGGAATATTCAGTTCTTTGGCGATTGCCTTCAGGCCCTGTGTGATCTCGGACACCTCCTGCACGCGGTTCTCTTTTGAGGTGCCCTTCAACAATTGAAGATAATCGACGATCAGCACATCCAACCCTTGGGTGCGTTTCAGCCGGCGTGCGCGGGCTGCCACTTGCGAAATAGGCAAAGCGGGCGTGTCGTCGATGTAGAGCGGGCAGGACTCCAGCGCTTTGGCGGCCTCGACAAAGCGGCGAAATTCCGGTTCGGTCATGTCGCCGCGGCGAATCTGTTCGGACGGAACCTCGGACGCCTCGGACAGGATGCGTGCGGCAAGTTGTTCGGCGCTCATCTCCAGCGAAAAGAAGCCGACAACGCCACCTTGAACCGCGCCTTCGACGCCCTCATGGGTCATGCCACGCTTGTAGGCCTTGGCGATATTGAAGGCGATGTTGGTGGCAAGCGAGGTTTTGCCCATGGAAGGGCGACCGGCAAGGATCAGCAGGTCAGAGGGATGCAAGCCGCCGAGTTTCTTGTCCAGATCCACCAGCCCTGTCGAGATGCCGGCCAGACCGCCATCGCGCTGATACGCGGCGTTGGCCATGTTCACGGCATCCGTAACAGCCTTTAAAAAGCTTTGAAATCCGCGCTCTGCGACGCCTTGTTCACCCAGTTTGTAAAGACGCTGTTCCGCTTCGATGATCTGTTCACGGGGTTCGGAATCGACCTCGACCTTTTGCGCTTTGGCGGCGATGTCTCGGCCAAGGCCAATCAGGTCACGACGGACGGCAAGGTCATAGATCATCTGGGCATAATCGCGCGCGGCATAGGCCGAGATCGCGGCCCCGGCAAGGCGGACAAGATAGGCCGGGCCGCCAAGTTCCTTAAGGCCCGCGTCATCCTCAAAGAATGGTTTCATGGTGACAGGGGTCGCGAGGGCGTTCTTCTGGATGCGGGCGGCAGCGCGTTCGAAAATGCGCTGATGAACCGGATCAAAGAAATGCTCCGCCCGAACCAGCGAAGCGATGCGGTCATAGACATCGTTATTGGTCAGAATTGCGCCAAGCAACTGCTGTTCGGCTTCAATATTGTGCGGCAGTGCGTCGCTTTCGCTGGCTGTCGCTGGCAGGACTTGCCGAAGGGTCGCGGGTTCATTCATGGTCGGTCCCGATTGCGGCGCGCCAAAACGTCGTACATGTGATGGCGGCAATCGTGGTGCCACGCAAGGGTGGAACAAGTCCGGTATAAACCCGTGGAAAAGATCGTTGCGCCTAGGGCGTTCAATGCAGGCGCTACCATATTCTGTGTTCGTGCTGTCTGGTAACTACAAATCAGACGATTCGGCGCGAGGCTTGTTCACATTTTGTCAACAAGAGCGTTTCGGTTGAAACCCCCGAAATGCTGGTTGTTCTGGTGATTTTGGACGCAGTCAGGCGCGGGCGGCTTGCCATGCGCGGGGATCCGTCAAGAATGCCTCAACTTCAGTCAGCGTCTGCGCATCAAGATTGCCTATGGCACGTGCTTCGGCAAGAACGTCCCACCATGTGCACAAATGGTGCAGGGCGATGCCATGATCCGCCAGTTTCTGGGGTGTTTCGGGGAAGATGCCATAGTAGAATATCACGGCTGTATCTGTGCAGGTCGCGCCAGTTTCGCGAATAGCCTCGATGAAGGAAAGTTTTGATCCGCCATCCGTTGTCAGGTCTTCGACAAGCAGGACGCGTTGGCCAGGGGACATGACACCCTCGATTCGCGCATTGCGACCATAACCTTTGGGCTTTTTGCGGACATAGGTCATCGGCAGGGCAAGGCGCTCGGCGACAAGCGCGGCAAAGGGGATGCCTGCGGTTTCACCGCCGGCAATGTTGTCAAACGCCTCGAAACCGGCATTGCGCATCACAGTAACGCACAGAAAATCCATCAGGGTTGCCCTGATGCGCGGATAAGAGATCAGCTTGCGACAATCGATATAGGTGGGTGAGGGCAGGCCCGAGGCGAGTGTGAAAGGCGTTGCGGTGTTGAAGTGGACGGCCTGGATTTCCAGCAACGCGCGTGCGGTCAGGCGGGCTATTTCGGTTGCGGGTGGAAAGGAGGTGGGGATCATGGGAGGTTCCTTTGCCAGGGTGCGCCAAGAATTTCAGGCAGAATTCTTGGTCAAGGGGTCACGTGGCGTTCCAATGAAGGGGGAAGCCAGGGTTGAATACGGTGACCGGGCCCGCCTCGGTCATGATCTTGGTGGGAAAGAATTGAGGCGCCGCGTGTTTTGTCAGGGTCAAGGTGCCCGAGTTCGGTGGCAGACCATAAAAGCGGGCGCCATTCGTGGCGGTGAAGGCTTCAAGCTGGTGCAAGGCCGCTTCTTCCTCGAAGATATGCGCCAGCAGTGGCATCGTGTTGGTCGCGGTAAAACAGCCGGCACAGCCGCAGGCGTGTTCTTTCAGCGCGTCGACATGGGGCGCGGAATCTGTCCCAAGAAAGAAACGCGCATCGCCCGAGACGGCGGCCGCGCGTAATGCGATGCGGTGCTTTTCGCGTTTGGCGACGGGCAGGCAGTAATAATGTGGCCGGATGCCGCCTGCCAGAATGTGGTTACGGTTCAAGATCAGATGATGGGTCGTGATCGTCGCCGCCAGATCGTCGCCGCCTGATCGAACATAAGCCACGCCTTCTTCGGTCGTTATATGCTCCATCACGACGCGCAGGCCGGGCAGACGGGCGCGCAGCGGTGCCAATATGCGGTCGATGAACACGGCTTCACGGTCGAATATGTCGATCTCAGGGTCGGTCACCTCGCCATGCAGGCACAGCGGCAGGCCAATTTCGGCCAACTTTTCCAGTACGGGCTGCACCTTGGCGAAATTCTGCACGCCTGAATGCGAGTTCGTGGTGGCACCGGCCGGGTAGAGTTTCACCGCCTTGACCAGGCCGCTTGCGGCGGCGGCGGCGACATCGGCCGCGTCGGTGCCTTCGGTCAGGTAAAGCGTCATCAGCGGTTGAAAGCTGAATTCGGCGGGCAGCGCCGCCATGATCCGTTCATGATAGGCGCGTGCGTCGTTCAGCGTGACCACGGGCGGCACGAGGTTTGGCATGATCACCGCCCGGGCAAAGTGACGCGCAGTTTCGGGCAGCACGCCTTTCAACATGGCCCCATCGCGCAGATGCAGGTGCATGTCGTCAGGACGGCGAAGGGTCAGCGTCTTGATCATGCGCATGGCCTAGCGCAAAGCGGACAGGCAATCCAGTGCAATTGCCCTTGTCTATGTCCGGGTGTCGCGGGCAGAATGGTCCAAACGCACATGAAAGGTTTGGTCTTGAGGCAAATATGGCTGGCTGTGGCTTTGGTTGGATCGGGGGTGCCCGTCTGGGCACAGACCATGGATTGTGGCGAACGCGTCACGCAAATCGAGATGACCAAATGCGCCGAACAGGAATGGATCATGGCGGATTCCGAGTTGAATGCCGCTTACAGGGTGGCCATGGACTTGATGAAGAAAGTCGATGGCAATCTGCCCAAAACCGACAGGGGTGCGGTGGATTTTCTGAGGCAGGCGCAGCGCGACTGGGTCAGCTTTCGCGACAACGCCTGTGCGGCTGAGGGCTATCTGATGCATCTGGGCAGTGCCGAACCAATGGTGATCTATGGTTGCCGTGCCAGACTGACCTTGCAGAGGACTGAGGACTTGATCAGTCTTGGCAAGGGCTATGGCGACTGACGTGGTGTCATCAAAGGTCGACCACCAGGATTTGTCATTTGCATTAGGAACAGCGCAGTAACGCACTGCCTGATCTTCTTGGCAATCGTCTTGGGTTTGATGTGCTATAGTCAGATCATCGGAAAACACTGTCCTGGATACAATTTCGCAGCGACAGCAGCCTTGTCAAGCTGACCGCTGCATCGGTTCGCCAACGAATTTACATGACCTTCAAACGAGGCAGTTTGCTTTGCACCTAGTGCCGTCTGGCTGCGGCAACGACGCTGACGCGAAGTTGGCTTGACGGCAAGGGGGTCCAATACCATGGTCCACCAACACCAAAGAGCCGCCTGTGAAAGACCCAGTATGCCCAGCCCAGCCCCGTTTTCCCGCTTTGAGTTCATGATCGCGTGGCGCTATTTGCGCAGCCGTCGAGCAGAGGGTGGCGTTTCGATCATGACCTGGATCAGTCTGATCGGGATTACGCTGGCCGTCTTTGCCCTGATCGCCACCTTGGCGGTTCGGGCCGGGTTTCGTGCAGAATTCGTCGATACCATTCTGGGTGCCAATGCGCATGTCACGGTCTATTCTGGCGGGCACGCAGATGAGCTGGGCAACTTGGTGCGCAGCTTTGCCGATTTCGATGCGATTGCCGGGCGTCTTGGGGCGATTGACGGGGTGAGGCGTGTGGCGCCGCTGATCAAGGGTCAGGTGATGGCCACGACCGGCGAGGCCACCTTGGGCGCCGAAGTCTACGGCATGCGCGCGGCTGATCTGGCGACGATCCCACGCATTGGCGTCGGGTCCAAAGCCTTGGGCGAAATCACCGACTATGATCAGGGCATCGCCATGGGTTCGCAGTTGGCGCGGGAGTTGGGCGTGACCTTGGGTGACAAGGTCAGGCTGATCTCTCCCTCGGGCGTCAAGACCGCGCTTGGAACCAGTCCTCGCGTGAATGCCTATCCGGTGGTTTATATCTTTACAGCCGGACGCTATGACATCGACCGCACGCGCATCTACATGCCTTTTGTCGAGGCGCAAAGCTATTTCAACAAGGAAGGTCTGGCCGATGAGTTCGAAGTGATGGTCGCTGACCCTGACAAGGTCGATGACTATACCGACGCGCTGTTGCAAGCGGGCGGGCCCGAGGCGCTGACCTGGACATGGCGTGACAGTTCGGGTTCGTTCCTGCGGGCTTTGACCGTCGAGGACAATGTGATGTTCGTCATCATGTCGATATTGGTTCTGATCGCCGCGATGAACATCGTCTCGGGCCTGATCATGCTGGTCAAGAACAAGGGCCGCGATATCGGCATCCTGCGGACGATGGGCCTGACGGAAGGGTCCATCCTGCGGATATTCTTTCTGTGTGGGGCCTTTACCGGGGTGTTGGGGACGCTGGCGGGCGTCGTGCTGGGCTGTCTGTTTGCGATTTACATCGACCCGATCTTTTCACTGGTGAACTACTATGCTGGCGGTGGCGTGTGGGACCCTTCGATCCGTGGCATCTACACATTGCCGGCAAAGCTGATGCCAAGGGATGTGGCCTCGGCAATGGCCTTGGCCTTGGGACTGTCGTTTGTCGTCACGATCTTCCCGGCCCGGCGTGCTGCCCGGATGAACCCGGTAGAGGCGCTGCGCTATGAGTGACACCTTGAACCTGAACGGCATCGAAAAGGTCTTCAAACGCGGGCAAGCTGGGGAAGTCATGGTCTTGCGCGGGGCGACGCTGGCTGTAGCGCAGGGTGAAGTGGTGGCTTTGGTTGCACCATCCGGCGCAGGCAAGTCGACATTGTTGCAGATCGCCGGTTTGCTGGACACGCCTGATGGCGGTCAGGTGGTGCTGGAGGGGCGCGAGATGGGCGGCCTGGCCGACCGGGGGCGGACCGAGGCGCGTCGACAGCAGATCGGCTTCATCTACCAGTTCCATCATCTGCTGCCTGAGTTTTCAGCCCTTGAAAACGTCGTGATTCCCCAGCGGGCCAATGGTGTGTCGGTGCGCGAGGCCGAGGCGCGGGGGATGGAGTTGCTGTCGCACGTGGGTGTGGCCGAACGGGCAGGTCACCGGCCCGCCACGATGTCGGGCGGCGAGCAGCAGCGGGTGGCGTTTTGCCGGGCCTTGGCGAATGGGCCGCGCTTGTTGCTGGCGGATGAACCGACTGGCAATCTTGACCCGGCCACATCGGACCGAGTGTTTGGCACGCTGATGGATCTGGTGCGGGGCACCGGCATGTCGGCGCTGATTGCAACGCATAACATGGAATTGGCGGCGCGCATGGACAGAAGGGTCCGCTTGAATGCGGGGTTGGTTCTGCCCGCCTGAAGGTGCATACTAATACCAAAGATGGAGGGTTTTGTGCGTCTGATCTTGATCTCGACCGGCTTGGCTGTGGGGGTGCTGATCGCCTGCACGCCGCCGATACCGCCTTCCAGCGCCGCAAGCGACTTTTCCGACCTTTGCGCCCCCTGTCACGGCAAGGGCGGCAGGGGGGACGGGCCGATGGCGGCGGAACTGGTCAAGAAACCTGCCGACCTGACGCAGTTGTCGGCCCGCAATGGTGGAACCTTCCCATTGGAAAAGGTTATGAACAAGATTTGGGGTTATTCACGCGGCAGTGCTGAGCCCTCGATGATGCCTCATTTCGCGCCCTTGATGGACAGCCCGACGGTCCCGGTCGATCTCGGCGATGGCATCGAAACGCCCACCCCAACCCGGTTGATAGAACTGGCCGACTATCTGCGGACGCTGCAGGGCTAGGCCCGCAATAGGTGTATCAGCGATGAGTCCTTCGCCATGCTGTAGGCAATCCTAATCTTGTGTCTGATCGGCGCCAACCCGGAGTCAAGGTCGGAACGCCAAGCGACACCGCAGGTTCGGACAAGATAAGGGCTTCATGTCATCCCAAGCGCCGCCTTGTACATGTCCAAGATGGCCTCTTCCTCTGCAATGTCATCGGGCTTTCGTTTGCGCAACGCAATGACTTTGCGCATCACTTTTGTATCGTAGCCGCGGCCCTTTGCTTCAGCCATCAGTTCTTTTTGTTGATCAGCCACATCAGCTTTTTCGGCCTCTAACTGTTCGAAGCGCTCGATGAATTGGCGCAGCTCGTCGGCGGTTACACTGTGGCTATCAATCATGTCGTTCATCTTGGCCTCCCGGCATTGTCCGCATTGCAGTGCAATGCGCACTCCCTATCCTCGGGGGCGGCTGTGACGCAAGCCCTACAGCTTGTCACTGTCTACAGTTCCGGCTAGGGGCGAGCAAAAGGGGAGGGTCGGGGATGGTTTACCTGGTTTGGGGCGGCGCTGTGGTAACGCTGGCAAGCGTGGCCATGTTGGGCTGGTGCGTTGTCATGGCGATGCGCATCAGAAAGGGAGGGCTAGACGATGGGGCCAAGCGAGTCCGGCTGCAAAAGGTACTGATCTGGAACATGGCTGCTTTGGCCCTGGCTGCAGTTGGGCTGATGATGGTCGTGGTTGGCGTGATCATCGACTGACACGAACCGATTCAGCCCAAGGCCCACATATTGCAAGTCAACCTATGTTACCTTCTTGTCGGTCGCCTGACCGGGTGAACCAACTGAGACGATTTCTTGACAGGTTCTGCTGCGATGTCAGAAGTGGTGACAGAAATGCGAGCATCCGCCATAAATGGATTATGCGATCTATAGCTGCGGGAACCTTGCTGCGTCCGGCACCAGCGGCTGTTATCTTGAATGCCGCGCTTCAGGCGCAGGTTCAGCAGGCCGGGGCTTGGTGCGGCGACGCTGATTGCGGGGCGAGGAAATTGTGTGCAGGCCTTGGACGCCCTCGAAGCTTAGAGCGAGTTGCGTTCAATCAGGTTCACCTGATTGAACGCAACTCGCAACATTACCAACGACTTGCCTGTCTTGGGTTGCACTCAATCTGAATCAGATTGAGTGCAACCCGCTCTAGGTGCCGCAGCCGAAGGTTTCACTTGCCCGAACAGTGACGGGGGGGGACAGCGCGGGCAAGTTCGAGGGTGGTGGTCAGGCCGGCATGGCCGCTGGCGATGAGCACAATATCCGTTTTGCGCTGGCCGTGACGGGCAGGGCGAGGGCAGGGGTCGGTCAGGCTTTGGCCGTAGACTCTGTCACGCAGGCCGAGGTCAGGCCTCCAATTCGATCCACACCGGCACATGGTCAGAGGGTTTTTCGCGGCCCCGCACCGCCTTGTCGATGCCGGCATCCAGCAGCAGGTCGGCGGCCTGCGCAGACAGCAGGTGGTGGTCGATGCGGATGCCGTCGTTCCTTTCCCACGCGCCGCGCTGGAAATCCCAATAGCTGTATTGGCCCGGCTGCGGGTGGCGCACCCGGAACGCCTCGGTCAGGCCGAGATTGACGATGCTTTGATAGGCGGCCCGGCTTTGCGGCAGAAACAGGGCATCGGTGATCCAGTTCTTGGGGGTGGCGGCGTCTTCGGGTTGCGGGATGATGTTGTAATCGCCACAAAAGACCAGCGGCTGTTCGGTGGACAACAGGTCGGCCACGCGGGCCTTCATCCGCGCCATCCATGCCAGTTTGAAATCGTATTTCGGCCCTGGGGCCGGGTTGCCGTTGGGCAGATACAGCGAGGTCACGCGCACCGGGCGGCGGCCCATCACGGTCGCCTCGATCCATCTGGTATGCGCGTCGTCGGCATCGCCGGGCAGTCGGCGGGTCACATCTTCGAGCGGCAGTTTCGACAGGATCGCCACACCATTGAAGCTTTTCATGCCATGCAGTTCGACGCGATAGCCCAGCGCCTCAAACGCAGCACGCGGGAATTCGGCGTCGATCTTTTTGGTTTCCTGCAGGCAGGCGACGTCGGGCTGGGCGTCGGACAGCCAGGCCAGCAGGGCATCGTGCCGGGCGAGGATGCCATTGATGTTGAAAGTTGCGATTTTCATAAGGCCCCCTTTGCCGCCATTTAGACCGAGAGGGGCGCTGCGGGCAAGTCAGGGATTGGCGGCGGCGCGCCACAGGGCATCCAGCGCGTCAATTTCGGCGGGGTCAAAGCGGTCCGCCTCTTCCCAATAGCGGCCCGAGGGGCTGTGATAGTTCAGGGCCGCTTCGCACTGTTGCGCCTCGGCGGCGAGGCGGGCGTTAAAAGGGGCCGGTCGGTCTGGCAGGGTGGCAGCAGTGGCGCGCGGAAAGACAAGGCGCGAGGGGCCAGTGGACAGATTGGCCATGGCGGTGCCTTGGAGGGCGGCGAGGATCATCAGGCGGGCCGACTTCGCCTCAAGCGAGCGCAGGGTGATGTCGGAGCGCAGGGGGTCGGGGGTGCCTTGGCCGTAGAAATGGGTCGGGCCGCTGGCAGGGTAGTGCATGTCACAGCCGAACACGGCAAGAGTTTGCGGCCGGTAGTCGTGAAGGGCCCAATAGGCGGCAGTAAAGGCCATGGTGCCGCCTGCATAGACAAAGCCGCCAAATGCGTTCTGGGCGGGCACGAAATGATCCTGGGTGATCAGGCGCTGGTTGAAACTGGCGGTCGGGCGGCGGTCTTCGGGAAAGTCCCAAGGATAGATGCAGTCATCCCAGTCGGGGCGGATGCGCCAGGCGTTGTTGATGGCCACAATCCGGTCAAAGGGGGGCCTGGGCCAGGTCGTGGCCTGCAGCGCCATAGGGGCCGAGCCGAGCAGCAGAAGGGTGGTCATGGGGCGGCCTTTGAGGTTGTGTGCGCGCGTCAGGTTGGGGGCTGAAAAGACTTTGGGAACTGCGACTGTGCGATGTCTGGCGATCAGACGGCCCGCAGTCTTGATGATAGCGCGCGGTCGCCTGGACTTAAAGCGCGCGCTAAGACGCCCTGACTGACCGGGCCCTGCGCCCTGCCGTCACAACGAAAACGACGTTCCGCAGCCACAGGATGCGGTGGCATTGGGGTTCTGGATGACGAAGCGGGCGCCGATCAGTTCTTCACTATAGTCGATCACGGCACCGGCCAGAAAAGGCAGTGACACAGCATCGACCAGCACGGATTGGCCGCCATGTTCCAGCACCAGATCGTCGGACTGGGCGTCGTCAAGCTTGATGTCATATTGAAAGCCCGAACAGCCGCCCCCCTCGACTGCGACGCGCAAGGGTCTGGTGTGGCCGGTAAGGCGCGCAATCTCGGCAAGACGCGCATAGGCGCGGTCGGTCACGGTGGGTGGAATGTTCATGGCGCTCAATCCTTCGATTGACCAAAGATATAGGCTGGCCGCAGGCAGGGTGCAAGGCGCGCATCGGCGGCGGCGGTCTGACAACAGCATGGCTGGATGGTGGGGACCGGGTCAGTACGGGGCGCGCTGCAACCTTGCACCGAAGGCCAAGGCACAGGCCACGGCGGCGTAAGACGCTGGCAGACCAGGCACGATAAGCCGGCCCATACGGACTTTCCCCCCGCCGCCCAACGCGTCAAACTGCACGCCGCCAACCCCATCCTGCGCCGCAACGGCGCAATCAAACCCCGCACCAGGGTCGTCGGCATCTTTCCCAAGTGAAATGCCGCGCGACCGCCGCAGCCGTGCCGTCCTGATAGCGCAATCCAAGGAATGTACTTTTCGGCGTGTCCTTTTTCATCTTCCTTGAAATCATGCACTGCACGGACCCGCAGATAGGCTGTGCAACGATGGTTACACGCCGACCTGTGGGCCCTGACATTCCAAGGTCTGATTGGAACTGCCAACCTCAGACAGCGGTGCAGAGTCACTGTCGCCGATCAGTTTGGCGATCAGCCCGCGTGGTCCCATGTAGAAGTTCCAGCATTTCGGCGCCGCATCGCCTTCGTAGACAAAACAGACCGCATTGCCGTGCGGGTACCATTGACCATGCTGGCAGTCCTGCCCGGTAAAGGCCCAGATGACCCGATTGTCGGCCAGATATTGTTCTTGCCCCCAGATTACGCCATTCGCGGCATAAGATAAAGTGCGCCCAAGGGCATAGGCGGAAAACTCGGATGGCATCATCGGGATGCCTGGCGATTGCGACATTGGCCCCATCACCGGCGGCGGATCGGCCCAAAGCGGCGTTGCAGTGACGACATGGGCCAAAAGGGCCAGTCTGGGCAGATTTCGACGCATGATGCCTCCGTTACTGATGGTAGGATGTCACTCGGCGCGGTGCAAGGTAAGTCACGGCTGCGGGATCGACCAACGGGTGACAAGCGGGCGCATCCTGCGCCGCCAAAGGGGTGGATACAGGGCGATCATCGCAGCCAGTGGCAAGGGCCATGGCAGCAACGGTGCCTCGGGTGGCAGGCTCAGGGACGCATAGCCGCGCGAGGGATGGGCATGGTGATCGGAATGGCGCGTCGCGTTCAGCATCAGCGCAGACGAGAAAAGATGCGGCGCATTCCAGCTATGCGCCATCGCCACCGGCGCGCGCTTGCCATTCGGCAGGGCAGGGCGCGACAGGCCATAGTGCTGGACATAGTCAGACAGCAGGATCTGCGCGCCCGCTTGCAGGCCAAACCCCAACCACACCAGCACCCCCGGCCACCCCGCCAGCAGGAAGCCAAGGGCCAGACATGCCACTGCCCCGCCCCCATAGGCCGCATAGGGATTTGGGCCGGGTTGTTTGGCGGTGGCCCGCAAGGCGCGCTCGGCTTGGTAGCCCTGCACGATGCTGCCGGGCCAGGCACGCAACAAGAAACGATAGAAACCCTCACCCAGCCGTGCTGTGTTTGGGTCTTTGTTCGAGGCGACATGGCGGTGGTGCACCAGTCGGTGCGACGACGCGTGGTGACCAAACAATAAACAGGTGTAGCAGGCCATCCCCAACCAGAACATCCTTCTGGGCCTGTGAATCAATTCATGCGCTGCGGGGTGACTGACCTGACCGAACCAGAAGCTGGCGGCCAGAAAGGTTGCAATCCGGGCACCAAGGCTCAAATCCGATGATCCAGCGATGGCAAGGGTCAAAACGGGCAGGGCCAAAAGCGTGATCACGCCAAGGATTACCAGCAGACTGTCCGCCGCGGGAAACTCGGCTTGATCAGCCTCGTGTGCGGCGGTTGGGATCGCAGCGACTGGCATCAATGTGTCAAGGGCCACGGTCGCAAAAAGCATATAGGCCACCGCCAGCCACGGCCAAACCCCGCCCAGGACAACGCCTGCCGCCACCAAAAGCAGCGGCGTGATGGTGGCCAAATAGAACAACGGGACGGTGATGCGATCCATGGGTTGTATTTAGGGCGTGTGGGGTGGGAAGCCAAGTTCGAGCGCTTTGGCAAATCATGTCAGGTGAATCATGGCCTCGGACTTGGTTGAAAATGGGGCAGGGCTTTTCAAGTCGGGTCAAAATGACTAGGTGACAGGAAATTCCTGGGGGTCGGATGTCATTCTTCAAAAAGCTGCGCGACCGGATGTTCCGGTCTTCCGACAAGATCGGCGAAGGGCTGGACGCCTTGGTGACCGAGGCGGCCCCTGTGGCACCCGAAAAGCCATCGCTGATCGGGCGGCTTTTGGGGCGGGACGAAACCCGGCGCGTGGTCGATGATGCCATGCTGGAAAGTCTTGAGGATTTGCTGATTCAGGCTGACATGGGCGTGGACACGGCGTTGCGGGTCACCGCGAACATTGCGGCGGTTTGGCGCGGCAAGCGGGTTTCAACCGGCGAATTGAAGGGCGCATTGGCAGACGAGGTTGCGCGCATCATGGAAACCGTGGCGCGGCCCATGCCCTTGTATCCGCAGAAACCTCAGGTCGTGTTGGTAGTGGGGGTCAATGGCTCGGGCAAGACCACGACGATCGGCAAGCTGGCCAGCCAGTTCAAGGCGGCGGGCAAGACCGTGGTGATTGCGGCGGGCGATACGTTTCGGGCGGCGGCGGTCGAGCAGTTGCAGATCTGGGGGCAAAGGGCCGGGGTGCCCGTGATGACGGCCGCCGAGGGCAGCGATCCAGCCTCGCTGGCCTATGACGCATTGACGCGGGCGCAGGCCGAGGGCGCGGATCTTTTGATGATCGACACCGCGGGTCGCCTGCAAAACCGCGCGGACCTGATGGAGGAATTGGCCAAGATCGTCAGGGTCTTGCGCAAAAAAGACCCGTCGGCACCGCACAACACGCTGTTGGTGCTGGACGCCACAACGGGCCAGAACGCTTTGGCACAGGTCGAAATTTTCCGCAAGATTGCCGATGTTTCCGGGCTGGTGATGACCAAACTGGACGGCACGGCCCGTGGTGGGGTGCTGGTGGCTTTGGCTGACAGGTTCGGGCTGCCAATCCATGCGATCGGCGTGGGCGAGCAGATCGACGATCTGGCGGCCTTTGATCCGCGGGAATTTGCCGAAGCGCTTGTCGGGCGGGCAAGCTAAGATCTGACGGCCTCCTGCGCCGGTTATGTCGGGCGCAGTGCCGACAGGGTCGTAGCGGGGATGCGCGCAAAGAGCGACCTCCTATCGGCCATTGTGTCTTGCGGATTAACGTCTGCGCGCTTTGCCACCGCGCTGGCCCGGACGGCCTCCGGTCGATCTGCCGGCAGATTTCACCGCCGTGTCCACCGCCGCCTCGACATCCGCCTGTCGTGCCATCGGGTCGTCGGCAATGGCCAGCTCCACCGCCTCCAGCCGCTTGACTTCGTCGCGCAAACGGGCCGCTTCCTCGAATTCAAGGTTCTCGGCGGCTTTGCGCATGGCCAATCGCATGGCGTCCAGATGGGCGGCCAAGTTGGGGCCGATCAGCGGTTTGTCGACTTTGGCTGTGATCCGCGCCTGATCGGTATCGCCCTGCCACAGGCCGTGCATGACGTCCTCGACATTCTTCTTGACCGTCGTCGGCGTGATGCCATGTTCCAGGTTATAGTTGATCTGGCGTGCGCGGCGGCGGTTGGTTTCTGCCATGGCGCGTTCCATGCTGCCTGTGATGCGGTCGGCATACATGATCACCCGACCGTCAACATTGCGTGCGGCACGCCCGATGGACTGGATCAGCGAGGTTTCTGACCGCAGGAACCCTTCCTTGTCGGCATCCAGAATGGCGACCAGGCCGCATTCTGGAATATCGAGGCCCTCGCGCAAAAGGTTGATGCCAACCAGGACATCAAAGGCGCCCAACCTTAAATCCCGCAGGATTTCAATACGTTCCAAGGTGTCGATATCGCTGTGCATATAGCGGATGCGGATGCCTTGTTCGTGCATGTATTCGGTAAGATCCTCGGCCATGCGCTTGGTCAGGGTGGTTACCAATGTGCGGTAGCCGGCCTTGGCCACGCGGCGCACCTCGTCCAGCAGGTCATCGACTTGCATCTCGACGGGGCGAATCTCGATTTGCGGGTCTACCAGACCGGTCGGGCGGATCACCTGTTCGGTGAAAACGCCACCGGTCTGTTCCAACTCCCATGCGGCCGGCGTCGCGGAAACGAACACCGATTGCGGCCGCATCGCATCCCATTCCTCGAATTTGAGCGGGCGGTTGTCCATGCAAGACGGCAGGCGGAACCCGTGTTCCGCAAGCACGAATTTGCGCCGGTAGTCGCCCTTGTACATGCCGCCGATCTGCGGCACCGAAACGTGGGATTCGTCTGCGAAAACAATGGCGTTGTCGGGAATGAACTCAAACAATGTCGGCGGGGGCTCGCCGGTGGTGCGCCCCGTCAGATAGCGCGAATAGTTCTCGATCCCGGCGCAACTGCCCGTGGCCTCCAACATCTCAAGATCGAAATTGGTGCGTTGTTCCAGGCGCTGTGCCTCCAGCAGTTTGCCTTCCTGTACGAATTGATCAAGCCGCTGTTGCAACTCGAATTTGATGCCTTTGGTCGCCTGCTGCATCGTGGGGCGGGGGGTGACATAGTGCGAGTTGGCATAGATACGGATTTGCTTGAAATTGTCGGTCTTGGCCCCGGTCAGCGGGTCAAATTCAACAATGGATTCAAGGTCGTCACCAAAGAACGAAAATCGCCATGCCCGGTCGTCAAGGTGGGCGGGCCAGACCTCGAGGCTGTCGCCGCGCACTCGGAACGAGCCGCGGGTAAATGCCTGGTCATTGCGACGGTATGCCTGGGCCACCAGTTCTGCCATCACATGACGTTGGTTGTAGGCTTCGCCGACAATCAGGTCTTGCGTCATGGCAGAATAGGTCTCGACCGAGCCGATGCCGTAAATGCAACTTACCGATGCCACGATGATCACGTCATCACGCTCCAGCAGCGCCCGCGTGGCCGAGTGGCGCATCCGGTCGATCTGCTCGTTGATCTGGGATTCTTTCTCGATATAGGTGTCTGACCGCGCCACATAGGCCTCGGGCTGGTAATAGTCATAGTAGCTGACAAAGTATTCGACCGCGTTGTCGGGAAAAAATCCTTTGAATTCGGCATAAAGCTGGGCGGCGAGGGTCTTGTTGGGTGCCAATATGATCGCCGGACGCTGGGTTTCCTCGATCACCTTGGCCATGGTAAATGTCTTGCCGGTGCCCGTGGCTCCCAGCAGAACCTGATCATGCTCGCCCGCCAGCACACCCTTGCTCAGTTCCGCAATCGCTGTGGGCTGGTCACCGGCCGGCAGAAAGGGGGTCTGCATCACAAAGCGTCGCCCCCCCTCGAGTTTGGGACGAGTCAGAACGTCTGGGCGTGGCGACAATGTGTTTGTGTTGTTATGGGGCATGGTGATTCCCTCCGGTCGTAGAGTTTATTCCGTTTTTGTTCCCAAGAAAGGGGGCCTGATGCCGCCGCGATGGCTGTATTACGAAATCGTAAAGGAAAGACGTTCAATTATAACGATTAAGCCAGATTTTCGCGCGGCTTTTGGTTGCATTTCCATAAAGGACGATAGAGACTGGTCAGGCAAGCAGCAAACTGCGCTGTCGGCTGGTTGCACCACACACCCCACCCACTCCCAGTAACCAGCCGACAGCCTTGTGCCTACCCCGAACAGCCTTGCATTTTGCCGCCATTTTGGGAATAAGGCAGCTAAGCCGAAACCCGAGGTGAACATGCGCGCCCGCATCTATCAACCCGCAAAGACCGCAATGCAGTCCGGGACAGCCAAGACCCGCGGTTGGGTTCTGGACTTTGGCCCAGCATCGGCCCGCGAAGTTGATCCTTTGATGGGCTGGACCTCGTCCAGTGATACCGCGGCACAGGTGCGTCTTCGGTTTGACAGTCGCGAATCAGCCGAGGATTATGCCCGCGCAAACGGAATCGAGTTTGATGTGTCGGAGCCGAACGCCCGCAAACCCAATATTCGACCGCGCGGCTATGGCGAAAACTTCGCCACCGACCGTAAGGGTGTGTGGACGCACTGACTTAAATCGCCCCACGGCGGGGCCAATATTTCTTCAGAGGTTTGTCATGAACAGATATGCGATGATAGCTGCTCTGCCGTTGATCTTCTCAGGTGCCACCGTCTTCGCGCAGGCCACCGAACAAGGTGCGGCGCATTTGACCCAAGTCTTTCAGACTTATCTTGGCACAACTGCAGGGGCTGTAACCGTCGCGCTCGACGGGGATAACTACATCGTGACGCTGAATGTCACACCTGCCGTGATGCAGGTCCCCGGCGCCACCTCCAGCATGACGCCGCTGGAATTGACCCTGACCGACAAGGGTGATGGCACCTGGCATGTCGCGCAGGATCAGGCGATCAGCTTTAATGTCAATGAGCCGGGTCAGGCGGTTATCAAGGAAGAGATTGCGTCCCTGAAATCCGAAGGCGTGTTTGACGAGGCTTTGATGAGCTTCACCAGCGCGACGGGGAAGATGTCCGGAATTACAATCACCCAAGACATCACAACTGCGGGGCAGCCGCCCGTCAAATCGGACCTGGCGTTGCAAGATGGTACGTTTACACTGACGGGGTCCGCCGCAGCAGGCGGTGGCGTTGACAACACATTCTTGGTGACCATGACGGGTTTGACCGGCAGCATGGCAATCTCTTCCGAGGCTGGCGCGCCGGCAATGCCGATCACCTATTCGGCCGACAGCTTGACCGAGACCGGCAAGATCGACGGCATGCGCATGGACGCCCTTTACAAAGCGATTGCCTGGATGGTCGCCCATCCGGACGAGGCCGCGATGAAATCCGACAAGGCGGGACTCAAAACCATCCTGCAAGAGGGGTTCCCGCTGTTTTCCACTCTCGCTGCGACAGGTTCGCTGAAGAATTTCGTCATAACGACCCCGATGGGCAATGTGGGCATGGCCGAGATGGGTATTGCCGTCGACATGAACGGCGTGGTTCCCGATGGTAAGCTGCGTGAGGCGTTTACCGTCACCGGGTTGACGCTGCCCGAAGGCATCATCCCGACTTGGGCCGTGCCGATCGTGCCGCAGAAATTCTCGGTGGATTTTCAGGTGACCGATTTTGATGCCGCCGCCGCCGCCGTTGTGGCGCTTAGGCTGTTTGATTTGCCCGATGGCACCGAGCCGGACGCCGCCTTTGAAAAGGCGCTGCTGACGGCCTTGCTGCCCAAGGGCACCGCAACCTTTGGCCTGAACCCGGGTGCGGTCGCGGGGAATGGCTACGAATTGACCTATCAGGGCACGATGGTTGCCGGGCCTGACATGGCGATGCCGACGGGAACCGCGACAGTGACCCTGACCGGCATTGACAAGTTGCAAGCGGCGGTTGCCGCAGCGCCCGATGATATAAAGGCGCAGGCCACGATGGGCGTTGCCATGGCGCAGGGCATGGCCAAGCAGGATGGCGACAAGTTGGTCTGGGAGATTGACGCCTCGACTCCGGGCAGTTTGTCTGTGAACGGGTTGAAGATGATGGGCGGCAACTGACAGCGATGGCGCGCCCGGCCATCTTCGCCCGGGCAAAACCTGCTTGGGCTGGACTTGACCTTGATGATGGCGCGCCAGACCGCTGACATGCATGCCGATACACCGCCCGAAAGAATCGATATGATGTACGCATCGCAAATGGTTGTTCTGCTGATGTCGTTTTAGAGCGTGTCGCTCCAGACCGGATTCGGGATTCCCAATGGTGTCGTTTCGTG
>JBAXXO010000005.1:0-28213 GCA_037127855.1 Alphaproteobacteria bacterium | reverse complement strand
GGCACAGGACAACCATCTGATGGGCCTTGGCGGCAAGGACACATTGCGCGGCGGGAATGGCGATGACTGGTTGCAGGGCGGCAAGGGGGGCGATGTGTTGCAAGGTGGGGCCGGGGATGACCGGATGGCGGGGGGCGGCGGGGCGGATATGTTCGTGTTCACCGCCGCCGATTCTGGCCGCGACGTGATCCGCGATTTTGCTGCGGGGCAGGATCATCTCGATCTGTCGGGGTTTGACGGTGTTGTTGTCTCGCTGCGGCGCGGCAACACCGTGATCATGGCGGGCGATTTGACGGTGATCTTGCACGATGTCGGCCAACTGGATCTGGATAGCCTGATCCTGTAACCGACGAAAAGCCGCCGAGGGCGTGGTATGCCCTTTCTCTCCTTCGGAACGGCCCTTATATGGAAACGCCCGTCTCGTTCACGAGTCGCAGGCGTCTTGTCTTTTGCATGCAAGGATCCTTACAGGATGTCGATACTTTCCAGCCTCTTCTCGTCGGACATGGCGATTGACCTCGGTACGGCCAACACGCTGGTCTACGTCAAGGGGCGCGGGATCATCCTGAACGAGCCCTCGGTGGTGGCCTATCACGTCAAGGATGGCAAAAAGATCGTATTGGCAGTGGGAGAGGATGCCAAGATGATGTTGGGCCGGACCCCCGGCAGCATCGAGGCGATAAGGCCCATGCGCGACGGCGTCATCGCCGATTTCGAGGCGGCCGAGGAGATGATCAAGAATTTCATCCGCAAAGTCCACAAACGCAGCTTTTTCGGCGGGTTGAAGATCATCGTCTGCGTGCCCTATGGCGCGACACCCGTAGAAAAGCGGGCGATCCGGCAGTCGGTGTTATCGGCAGGTGCGCGCCGTGCCGGGCTGATTGCCGAACCGATTGCGGCGGCCATCGGCGCGGGCATGCCGATTACCGACCCCACCGGCAATATGGTGGTCGACATCGGCGGCGGCACCACCGAAGTGGCTGTGCTGTCCTTGGGTGACATCGTCTATGCCCGGTCCGTCCGCGTCGGCGGTGACCGCATGGACGAGGCAATCATCAGCTATCTGCGCCGCCACCAGAACCTGCTGATCGGCGAATCCACCGCCGAGCGGATCAAGACCACCATCGGCACCGCCCGCATGCCCGATGACGGGCGCGGGGCCAGCATCACCATTCGCGGCCGCGACCTGCTGAACGGCGTCCCCAAAGAAACCGAGATCAATCAGGCACAGGTGGCCGAGGCTCTGTCGGAACCCGTTCAGCAAATCTGCGATGCCGTGATGCAAGCCCTCGAGACGACGCCCCCCGACCTTGCCGCAGATATCGTTGACCGCGGGGTGATGCTGACCGGCGGCGGCGCCTTGCTGGGCGACTTGGACCTGTCCTTGCGCGAACAGACCGGCCTGTCAATCTCGGTTGCCAACGAACCTTTGAACTGCGTGGCGCTAGGCACGGGCAAGGCATTGGAATATGAAAAGCAATTGCGGCACGTGATCGATTACGACAGCTGACCCCCCCGCCGGGAAGCCTACCATGGCCAAGACCTATCGCCCCGAGGACTTTTCCCGCCCACTGCGCCGCGTTCTGGTGGGGCTGCTGGTTCTGGCGCTGGTCGGGCTGTTTTTGGTATGGCGGATCGACAGCCCGCGGGTGGAACGTTTTCGATCCGGCCTTGTGGACCGTGTGGTGCCGTCGTTCAGCTGGGCCATGGCGCCGGTTACCAAAATCGTGGCGATCTTTGACAACTTTCAGTCGTATGGTCGATTGTACGAGCAAAACCAGCAGTTGCGCGATGAATTACAGCAGATGAAGGCGTGGAAAGAGGCGGCCTTGCAACTGGAGCAAAAGAATGCCAGGTTGCTGGACCTTAACCAGGTGCGGCTGGACCCCATGCTGACCCATGTCACCGGCGTCGTTCTCGCCGACAGCGGTAGCCCGTTCCGCCAATCGGTATTGCTGAACGTGGGGGCCCATGACGGTATCCGAGACGGCTGGGCCACGATGGACGGCATCGGTCTGGTGGGTCGCATCTCGGGCGTCGGCGACCGAACGGCCCGCGTGATCCTGCTGACCGACAGCAATAGCCGCGTGCCGGTCGAGGTGCAGCCCTCGGGTCAAAAGGCCATCCTGTCTGGTGACAACTCGATGCAGCCGCCGCTGGATTTCGTCGAGCATCCTGACGAATTGCAACCTGGTGACCGCGTCGTTACTTCGGGCGACGGCGAGGTGTTTCCGGCCGGGCTGTTGATTGGTTCCGTCGCTTTGGGCAGTGACAAGCGCCTGCGCGTGATCCTTGCCGCGGATTACGAACGGCTGGAGTTCCTGCGAGTGCTGCGCAGCCATCAGGCCGAGCCGATCTCGGATACGGGTGCGCTGTTGGTGCCGGCGCCACCTCCACCACTGCCGCCCGGATTTCAGGGACCCATGCAACCGGCAATCGGTGGTCCGAATGGATGACGGCTGGATCAGTTCGCTGTGGCTGCACCGCCTGCTGTTCCTGGCCGTCGCAGCCTTGCTGATGTTCTGGAAATTACTGCCGATAGATAACAGCGCGGGGCACTTGCCCGGGCCAGATATCCTGCTGTGCATGATTTTTGCCTGGACGGTGCGGCGACCCGACTACCTGCCGGTGCTGATGATCGCCGCCGTGGTACTGCTGGAAGACATGCTGCTGATGCGCCCTCCGGGCCTGTGGACCGCGCTGGTGATCATGGGGTCCGAAGTCATCCGTTCGCGCGTGGTGCTGACGCGTGAACTCAGCTTTGGCGTGGAATGGTTGTTGGTCGCCCTGTTGATGCTGGCCATGTTCGTGATTTACCGCTTGGCCTTTCTGATTGTCTTCGTGCCTCAGCCAGTTCTGGGCTTTGCACTGTTGCAGACGTTTTGGTCAATCATGGCCTATCCGGTGGTGGTTGCGGTGTCACGTTATGGACTGGACCTGCACAAACCTGCAACGGGTGAGTTGGACGAATACGGGAGACGGCTTTGAGGCGGACGCAACGCGACATCGACGACAGCGCCGGCCAGATCACGCGGCGCAGCCTGTTCATGGGCGGCTGTATGGCCGCCACCATGGCGGTACTGGCGGGTCGCATGCGGTATCTGGGGGTGGACGAATCCGACCAGTACCGTCTTCTGGCGGAAGAAAACCGCATCAACATACAGTTGATCCCGCCAGCGCGTGGCCTGATTTTGGATCGCAACGGCAAGCTGATCGCGGGCAATGAACAGAATTACCGCGTCGTGATTACAAAAGAAGGTGCGGGCGACGTGCAAACGGTGATGAACCGTCTGAGCCATCTGATCCCCTTGACCGAGGATGACATGGCCCGCGTTGCGCGCGATGTTGGGCGCAACTCGTCCTTTGTCCCGATCCCGGTGGCCGATCGCCTTGGCTGGGACGACCTGTCACGCATAGCGCTGAATGCGCCGGCCTTGCCTGGTGTGACACCCGATGTTGGCCTGAGCCGCATCTATCCCCGCGATGCAGATTTTGCCCATATTCTCGGATATGTCGGTCCGGTGTCCGAAAAAGACCTCGAAAGCATCGAAAACCCGGATCCGGTACTGCATATCCCCAACTTCCAGATCGGCAAGATCGGGGTGGAAAAGTGGATGGAAGATACCCTGCGCGGATCTGCGGGCAACAAGAAGATCGAAGTCAATCACGTCGGCCGCGTGATGCGCGAGTTGGAGCGGACTGAAGGCATCGCCGGGGCCGATCTGCGCCTGACCATCGACGCCGACATACAAAACTTTGTGCAGGCCCGGCTGGGGGACGAGTCGGCGGCCTGCGTCGTGATGGATGTCAACAACGGCGACATCATCGCAGCCGTCTCCGCCCCCTCATTCAACCCAAATATGTTTGTGCGCGGTATCTCCAGCCGTGATTACAGCATCTTGACGGAGAATGACCACCGCCCTCTGGCCAACAAGGTTGTGCAAGGTGCCTATCCGCCCGGCTCGACCTTCAAGATGGTCACGGCGCTTGCGGCACTCGACGATGGCCAGATTGACACCGATACGACGGTGCGTTGCCCAGGCTATCTGGAAAGCGGCGGGCGCAGATTTCACTGCTGGAAGGCAGGAGGCCACGGCAAGGTCGATCTGACCTCTGCAATCGAACAAAGCTGCGATGTATTTTTCTACGACGTGGCGCAGCGGGTCGGTATCGACAAGATCGCCGCGATGGGCCGCCGTCTGGGGCTCGGGATACGACACGATCTGCCAATGTCGGCGATCACCGAAGGCATCATACCCGACAAGGACTGGAAACAAACGCGTTACAAGCAAGATTGGCGCATCGGTGACACGATCAACGCGGCAATCGGGCAGGGCTATGTATTGACCTCGCCTCTGCAACTGGCCGTGATGACCAGCAGGCTCGCCACGGGTCTGAACGTGATGCCGCGTCTTGTCCATGAAATCGATGGGCGCGAAGTGCTGCGACCTCAGGCACAGTCACTGGGCATCGACACTTCCAAAATGGAGGCCGTACGCCTTGGAATGGACCATGTGGTCAACGGCGCACATGGCACCGGGCGTGGGGCGCGGATCGTCAATGATCTGCGCGCAATGGCGGGCAAGTCCGGCACCAGTCAGGTCCGCAACATTTCGGCCGCCGAACGCGAAACCGGTGTGGTCGGCAACAACGACCTGCCATGGGAGCAGCGCGACCATGCGCTGTTCGTGGCCTTTGCCCCGGTCAATGCACCTCGCTATGCGGTATCGGTCGTGGTTGAACATGGCGGCGGCGGTTCGGCGGTGGCGGCACCCATTGCACGCGATGCGCTGCTGCGGGTGTTGACCGGCGCGATGCCCGAACTGACCGATTATCCCGCTGATCAGCGCGGTCGCATCGGCTCGATGCTGTCGGGCCTGCGACTGCGCAGTGCAGACGGCACGCAACCTGCGGAGAACAAGGCATGAGTTTTCTGGAATACCGCGTGAAGTTTGCGCCGGTGGGCTTTGCCAAGGTGTTTTACGTCAACTGGGGCCTGTATTTGCTGATCACAGCAGCGGCGGCGATTGGCTGGCTGATGCTGTATTCCATCGCAGGCGGCGACATGTCGGTTTGGGCCCGCCCACAGATGCAGCGATATGCGATGGGATTTGTGCTGGCGCTTGGTGTGACCTTTACGCCCATCTGGTTCTGGCGCAGCATGTCGGGTGCGGCCTATGGGCTGACCTTCCTGCTTCTGTTGGCGGTGCAGTTCTTTGGCGAGGTCGGCATGGGCGCGCAACGCTGGATCGACCTTGGCTTCATGCGGCTACAACCGTCCGAACTGATGAAGGTCACGCTGGTCATGATGCTGGCGACCTATTATGACTGGCTCGATGACAAAAAGGTCTCGCGGCCGCTTTGGGTAGCGATTCCGGTGTTGCTGATCATCACACCGACAATTCTGGTTCTGCTGCAACCCAACCTTGGCACATCGTTGATGTTGATCATCGCCGGTGCTGCGGTCATGTTCGTAGCAGGGGTCAGCCTTTGGTACTTCTTTGCGGTTATCGCGGTGGTGGCTGGCGCCGTGGCCGGGGTGTTTGTGCTGCGTGGGACACGATGGCAATTCCTGCATGACTATCAATACAAACGCATCGACACCTTTTTGGACCCCTCGGCCGACCCATTGGGGGCCGGCTACAACATCATGCAGGCGAAGATCGCGCTTGGTTCTGGCGGCTGGACCGGCAAGGGATTTATGCAGGGCACCCAAAGCCGCCTGAACTTTCTGCCCGAAAAGCATACCGACTTCATCTTTACGACTTTGGGCGAGGAATTCGGCTTTGTCGGCGCCATCTCGCTGCTGACCCTCTATGCGCTGATCTTGCTGTTCCTGATATGGGCGGCCATCCAGAACAAGGACCGCTTTTCGTCTCTGCTGATCGTCGGCATCGCCGCCAACTTTTTCCTGTATCTTGCCGTCAATCTGGCCATGGTCATGGGCATGGTGCCCGTTGTGGGTGTGCCACTGCCCTTTCTGTCCTATGGTGGTTCGGCCACGCTGGTCTTACTCTTGGCCTTTGGTTTGGTGCAAAGCGCCATCGTCCACCGGCTGCGGTGATGAAAAGCTGGGCCCGCCATAGCCGGTTTCTGATTGCATTTGCGCTTGGTCTGGCCACCTTGGGCCTGACCATGGTGTTGCACCTTGACGGCGCCATGCGGTCCCTGTTGTCGGTCAATGGCTTCTTTGTCAGCTATCTGGTTCTGATGCTGTGGTTGACCGTCAGCACCAGCCCGGCCGATCTGCGCCGCCATTCCGAACAGGATGACGAGGGGATGGCGCTGATCGTGGTTCTGGCATTGGGGGCGGTTGTCATCGCCCTTGCGTCGGTTGTGATGGTCTTGTCAAACAAGACCGACTCGGTGGTCGACAATGTGCTCGCCCTTGCCGCCGTTCCCTTGGGATGGGCGATGCTGCACATGCTGGCCGCCTACCATTACGCCCATTTGTTTTATGCGCCCGACCCCGATGGAGGGCTGGAATTTCCCGGCAAGACCAAAACCGACCCCGGGACATGGGATTTTCTGTACTTTTCCTTCACCATCGGCATGACAGCTCAGGTGTCGGATGTCGTGATCACAACCTCGCAGCTGCGTCGCGCAGTCCTGTTGCATTCAATGGGCGCGTTCTTTTACAACACCGTAATCCTGGCACTTGCCGTCAATGCCGGGCTTGCCCTGAACCGTTAAGGTCCCGATGCCCCTGATCCTGTTCGCAGCCCCCGACCTTTGGCCCGACTATGCCGCCCTACTGCCCGAGGCCCTGCACGCCGCCGGGATCAAGGCCAAGATCGTGACACAGACCGATGACCCGGGTGCCGTTGATTACGTCATCTACGCCCCCTCGGCCCCGTTGCAGGATTTCACCCCCTTTAAGTCCTGCAAGGCCGTTCTTAGTCTGTGGGCCGGGGTCGAGCGGGTTGCCCCGAACCCGACCCTCACGCAACCCCTATGCCGCATGGTTGACTCCGGGCTGACCGAGGGCATGGTGGAATGGGTCGTTGGCCATACCCTGCGCCATCATCTGGGCATGGACCGCCATATCGTAAATCCGTCCCGACAATGGAACCCGACCTGCCCACCCCTTGCCCGCGAACGCAAAGTGGCGATGCTGGGTATGGGCGCGCTCGGTACCGCTTGTGCCAGGGGCCTGAGCGCCCTGAACTTCTGCGTTACCGGTTGGAGCCGCACCGCCAAAGACATCCCCGGCATCGCCTGCCTGCAGGGTGAAGCAGGTTTGCAGGCCGCTGTGTACGATGCCGACATCGTGGTGACCCTGCTGCCCAAAACGCCGCAAACAGAAAACCTTTTGAACGCCACACGTCTGTCTTGGCTCAAGCCCGGCGCCGTGATCCTGAACCCTGGTCGTGGTGCATTGATCGACGAAAAGGCCCTGCTGGCCGCTCTCGATGCAGGTCTCGGCCATGCCACGCTGGATGTTTTCCGCACAGAACCCCTGCCGGCGGATCACCCTTTCTGGGCCCATCCGAAAATCACCATAACCCCTCACATTGCCGCCGACACCCGCCCCAGAGGCGCTGTACGCATGCTGGTCGAAAACATACGGCGAAGCGAGGCGGGCGAGGCGCTGTTGCACTTGGTTGACCGCCGACTTGGATACTGACTCAGGGCACCACGGAAAGCTTTGCGCCGTCCCACCATCGACGCTTTTGGGACGGACGGCTCGGACCCCCGTCGCCACCTTGCAGCAAATGGGGAATTACCTATGAAATATGCAACCGGAGCAGCAATGGTACTTGCAGCTGGCCTCGTCTGGTCGGTTCAGGGCATGCTGATCCGCAGCATTCACGAGGCCGAGTCCTGGGCCGTGTTGTTCTGGCGATCAGCCGGCATGATCCCAGTTCTGACGCTTTGGATTGGTGTCCAGTCCCGGGGCCGGATTCTGCAATCTCTGCGCGACTCAGGCCTGCCGGGTGTATTGGGTGGCTTCGGTTTGGTCATGGCCTTTTCCGGTGCGATCTATGCACTTCAGGCGACGACCGTGGCCAATGCCATGCTGCTGTTCACCGCCTCACCCTTTTTTGCGGCAATTCTGGGCCGAGTCCTGCTGGGCGAAGCGGTTTCCGTTGTGACTTGGCTGGCCATCGGCCTTGCGGTGCTCGGCGTCGGCGTCATGGTGGGAGGTGGTATGGCGGGCGGCGCAATGGAGGGCAATGTCGCCGCCTTGATCTCGGCTTTGGGTTTTGCCTTCTTTACCGTGATGCTTCGCTGGCCCAGTGGCAACGAGATGCTGCCAACGGTCTTGCTGGGTGGCCTGTTTTCACTCCTGACCGGAGCCATCTTATGCGTGACCCTCCCCCAGCCCCTCATCGTCCCGGTCACAGATGCCGCCATCGCCGCCGCCATGGGTGCGGTCACCCTGACCGGCGGCATGGTTCTGTATACTTTGGGCAGCCGCGTCGTCCCTGCCGCCCAAGCCACCCTGCTGTCGCTGATCGAAGTCCTCCTCGGCCCACTTTGGGTCTGGCTGTTTCTCGGGGAAACCATCAGCCTCGGAACATTGATTGGCGGAGCCGTGCTGCTCGGCGCGGTCTTGCTGAACGCCTGGGGCTGTCGCAACCCCGCTTGATCCTTTTGCCCTGACACAAACTCTGTGCAGGCAGATGCGTTTGGGTTATGCTCACGACCATTGGGGGTGTGGACATTCCAACGTCGGCGACATTTGCACCGGACTTGGCCCGGCAACTCACGCTACCTCGCGACGTTCACCCGTTACCGTCACAACTCAAGCCGCGCCAACAATGCCTCCTGTTCAGAGCGCCGACGCGACTGGACCGACCTGAACAACGTCGCTTGCGATTGCAAGATCAGGCTACCCGACAGGATTTTCAGATAATTCGCCCGCAGCGTCTCACCCGAAGAGGTGATGTCGGCAATCGCTTCGGCCGTCATGTTCTTGACAGTGGCTTCGGTTGCGCCCTGACTGTCAACCAACTGATAGTCCGCAACCCCCTCGGCGGTCAGAAAGTCGCGCACCAGCCGATGATACTTTGTGGCGATCCTCAACCGGTGGCCATGGCGGGCCCGGAATTCGGCAGCGGCGGCATCCAGATCGTCCACCGTTTCGACATCGATCCAGACTGCGGGAACGGCGATGATCAGATCCGCATGTCCGAATCCCAAGCTGGCCACTTCCTGAACCTGCAGTGTCCAATCCGCCAGCTTTTCGCGCACCAGATCAGTCCCCGTCACCCCCAGATCAATCCGCCCGGCCGCCAGTTCCCGCGCGATCTCGCCCGCTGACAGCATGACCAATTCCACGCCCTCGTCGAAGACGTGACCCGCGTATTCGCGCTCAGCCCCGGTCTTGTGCATTTTCAGGCCGCGGGCAGAAAACCATTCAAAAGTCTGCTCCATCAAGCGGCCTTTCGAAGGGACACCGATCTTGATCATGCCCGCACCTGCAACGCGAGAGCGGGCAGGATCACGCCACCAACGGCCGGAATTGACCGCCCAAGGCCCAGAACGGCCGTCAATGCATCATAGCGCCCACCGCTGGCAACCGGGTCAAACCCCTTGGCCAAGAACGAAAAGGTAAAGCCATCGTAATACTCCATCGAGGTGCGACCCAAGCTGGCTTCAAAGGGCAAAGTGGCCGTATCAATCCCCCGTGAACGCAACGCGACCAATCGCGCGGCAAATCTGTCCACAGCGGGCGTAATGGCTGACATCAAAAAGGTTATGCCGCGCAAATGCGCCAAGGCGGCCTCGGCCGGGGCCTGCAACGACAGCAGATCATACAACAACGCAGCCTCGGGGGCCGCGATCGGCGGGGCATCTGCATCCTCTATCAGAGCGGCAACCCGGGTCGCCACTTCGTCCGGCCCGCGCAGTCCGATAAACGGCCCTGCCGCTTTCATCAAATCCGCGGCAGATCCCGTCGCAAGTCGTTCCAGCAATTCAGCCCGCGCTTTCGGTATCGCAGCACGCCCTGCAAAGCGGTCCAGCAAGGCGCGAAAGCGCCGGGGTCGCCATATATGCCGCAACAAGGCCGCCTTGCGCCGTTCTGATGTATCCAAACCTCGAACGGCCGCCATCAGGATGCCTATATCCCCTGTGACGGGCCGTGCGACCGTGCCGCCCAACAATTTGGCAAACAAGGCGAACACCTCGGCATCGGCCTGTTCAGGGGCGTTGCGGTCAAATACCTCGAATCCCACCTGCAGGTATTCGTTCTTGCGAAGACCCAGTGTTTCGCGGCTGCGAAACACCTTTCCCATGTAACAATAGCGGGCCGGATCGGCCCCGTAGGCCATATGCTGTTGCACGACAGGCACGGTAAAGTCTGGGCGCAACATCATTTCGCCCTGCAACGGGTCGGTCGTCATGTACGCGCGGGCGCGAATATCTTCGCCGTACAGATCGAGTAGCGTTTCCGCCGGCAACAGGATATCCGCGTCCACCGGCAAAGCCCCCACCGCCTGAAAGGCCGCAAACAGCCGCTCGGCCTCGGCGCGAATGCCAGCCTTTTCGTTCATCCCAGCATTTTCCTGACCCCGGCCACCAGATCGGCGCACGGGATTTCGACCTGAGCAGGGCGGTCCTTCCATTCTGCAAGCGTCGCATTCTGCGCGATCTGTGCGCCAAGGATCAGGTCCTTCAGAATGACCGTGCGCTTTTCTGCCTCATTCCCACCCTGGATGACGGCCACCGGGCTTTGACGTTTATCCGCATATTTCAACTGGTTGCCAAAATTCCTGGGATTGCCCAGATAAACCTCGGCCCTGATCCCGGCCTGTCGCAACTCACCGGCCATGGCAAAGTAATCCGCCATCCGGTCACGGTCCATCACCGTGACCACCACGGGACCAAGCGCCTCCCCCGCAGACCGCCCCTTGGCCTGCAATGCCGCCAGAAGGCGGTCAACCCCGATGGAGACTCCGGTCGCCGGAACATCCTGCCCAGTGAAGCGCTTCACCAACCCATCATAGCGCCCACCGCCCGCCACCGAGCCGAATTGCCGCTTGCGCCCCTTTTCATCCAGAATCTCAAAGGTCAACTCGGCCTCGAAAACCGGGCCGGTGTAATAGCCAAGGCCGCGCACCACGCCGGGGTCAATTACAATTCGATCAGGGCCATACCCTTGAGTCTCCAGTAGTCTTGACATCTGTTCAAGTTCATCGACTCCTTCCATTCCGGTTTCGGAATAGTCAATCAGGGATCTCAGATTGGCAATTGTTGTCTGATTGTCCGCACCTTTTGCGCTCATGAAATCAAGAATTCTTTTGGCATCGGGTTCTTGCAATCCGATTCCTTCGATCATCGCTCCAGAACTGTCTTTCCGGCCAGTCGTTAGCAATTCCAAGACCCCTGACGCACCAACTTTATCAAATTTATCAATGGTCCGCAAAACGGCGTCACGTGAGACGAATTGATACCTAGATGCCTTGGCATTCATCATTGCCTTGAAATTGAGGAGCCCTTCGGCTTCAAGTTGCGCTCTTTTGACTAGGACTCCCTCCAGGATGCCATCGAGAACCTTGCGGTTGTTCACCTTCACGACATACTCTTTGCGCGGAATTCCGACGGCCTCCAACGCATCCGACAGCATCGCACAAATCTCGGCATCCGCCGCAACCGAGGCCGACCCCACCGTATCAGCATCGCATTGATAGAACTGCCGAAACCGACCCGGTCCCGGCTTTTCATTTCGCCAGACCGGACCCATGGCATAACGGCGATAGGGGCTTGGCAGGTCGTTGCGATACTGCGCGGCGACCCGGGCCAGTGGCGCTGTCAGATCGTAGCGCAGCGCCAGCCAATCCTTGTCCTCATCCTGCCATGCGAAAACCCCCTCATTCGGGCGGTCCACATCGGGCAGGAATTTGCCCAAGGCCTCGACCGTCTCGACCGCCGAGGTTTCCAAGGGATCAAACCCATAACGCTGATAGACCTCGGAAATCGCATCCAGCATGGCCTTGCGCGTTGACACTTCCACGCCGAAATAATCGCGAAACCCCTTGGGCGTTTCAGCCTTGGGGCGGCGTTCCTGCTTGTCCTGTGCCATGGATTGACCTTTTCTTCCTATGCCGCTTCCCTTACCGGAGGACAGGCCCTGCTTCAAGGACTGCAGCCCACAAGGACGAGTTGGCCGAGGGTTTCACACGCTGCGAACCCATCAATGGATATTTGGGCCAGAATGAAAGGGCAAGAGATGGAGAAGTTGGAGGAGAAGGTGGCGCATTTGATGCGCGCGGTTGACGACCTTTCGGATGTTGTGACACGGCAGCAGCGCGAGGTGGATCGGTTGACGCGACTGGTCGGCTTGCTGGCGGAACGCGAGGCAGAGCGCGAGGCAGACAGGGGGGCAGGGGCGCCAGACGTTAATGTCAGACCACCACATTGGTGACCGGACAGGGTCACATATCCTCGATCAGTACCACGCCCTGCATGGCCTTGATGGCACCCCGAATTTGTGGGGTTACCGCAAACGGCTTTGGTAGAACGAGGTCAATCTCGCATCCCTGATCGTCGGGGACGCATAGTGTGATCTGGGCACGACTGCGGCCTTCGACATTTGCCAGAAGACCTGCGATCGAGGGCACCGCCTCGGCGCGGTTCAGGTGGATGCGCAAGGATTGGGCCCCAGCCTCGGCGGCGACCTGATCTATGGGTTGGGCGGCGCGGGCCAGCAGTTTCAGGGTCTCGCCTTCCAGATTGGCCTCAACGGTCAGCACGACATTCATGCCGGGTTCCAGCACGTCGCGGGCGACTTCCAGCGTGTCGGAAAAGACGGTGACTTCGTACAGGCCCGTTGGGTCGGACAGGCCAACAAAGGCGAACCGATTGCCCTTGGCGGATTTACGCTCCTGTTTCGACGAGACCGAACCTGCGATCTTGGCAATCAATGGTCCGCGTTCGGCCAGCGTCGTGATTTCGAGCAATGTCTTGACGTCACGCCGTTTCAGGGCGGACATATAGTCATCAAGCGGATGGCCGGACAGATAAAAGCCAACGGCCTGGTGTTCTTGCGACAGCCGCTCTACCGGCAGCCAGTCGTCACGAAATGGCAGGCGAGGTTCAGGGATATCGGTGCCTGCCTCGCCAAACAAGCTGACCTGATTGGAGCTTTTGGCGTCATGGACCGCGGCCGAATAGGCCACCAACTGGTCTAGCGCTTCAAAAACACGGGCGCGGTTGGGGTCCAGATCATCAAAGGCGCCGGCACGCACGAGCATCTCGAGCGGTCGTTTGCCAACGCGTTTCAGATCGACGCGGCGGGCAAAATCGAACAGGTTCATGAACGGATGATCACCACGCGCATGAACGATCAATTGCATTGCATCGACGCCCACATTCTTCAGCGCGCCCAAGGCGTAAACCACGCGCCCGTCGCGCACCGTGAATTTGGCCAGCGAAGTATTGACCGAGGGGGCGCTGGTCTTAATCCCCAGCTTGTCGATCTCGCGTTTGTAAACCGCCAGCTTGTCGGTCAGGTGCAGGTCGCAATTCATCACTGCGGCCATGAATTCGACTGGATAGTTCGCCTTGAGATAGGCCGTCTGATAACTGACCACCGCATAGGCTGCGGCATGGCTTTTGTTGAACCCGTAATTGGCAAATTTTTCCAGCAGGTCAAAGACCTCGCCGGCCTTTTCCTTGTCGATGCCGTGGGTGTTGAACGCGCCGTCGATGAACTTGGGCCGCTCTTTCGCCATCTCTTCGGCGATTTTCTTGCCCATCGCGCGGCGCAACAGGTCTGCGCCACCCAGACTGTAGCCGCCCATCACCTGTGCGATCTGCATCACCTGTTCTTGGTATACGATGATGCCCTGGGTCTCGGCCAGGATATGGTCAATCGTGGGATGGAGCGATTCCAGATCGCGCAACCCGTTTTTCACCTCGCAATAGGCCGGAATGTTTTCCATCGGGCCAGGCCGGTACAGCGCCACCAAGGCCACGATATCCTCGATGCAGGTCGGCTTCATGCGGCGCAACGCGTCCATCATGCCCGAACTTTCCACCTGAAACACTGCAACTGTTCTGGCCGCAGCATACAGGTCATAGGACGGCTTGTCGTCCAGCGGGATCAGGTTGATGTCAAAGACGACCCCGCGCAAAGCCAGCAATTCCATCGCGTTCTGGATCACTGTCAGCGTTTTCAGCCCTAGAAAGTCGAATTTGACCAGCCCCGCCGCTTCGACCCATTTCATGTTGAACTGCGTGGCGGGCATGTCCGACCTTGGGTCCTGATACAGCGGAACCAAGGCATCCAGCGGCCTGTCCCCGATCACCACACCGGCGGCGTGGGTACTGGCATTGCGGTAAAGTCCCTCAATCTGCCCGGCGTAATTCAACAGCCGTCCCACGACTTCTTCCTTGGCAGCCTCGCGCAGACGCGGTTCATCGGCCAAAGCCTTGGTGATCGATACCGGTTTGACGCCCTCGACCGGGATCATCTTGGACAGCCGGTCAACCTGACCATAGGACATCTGCAAGACCCGCCCGACATCGCGCACGGCGGCCTTGGACAGCAGCGCCCCAAAGGTGATGATCTGTCCCACCTTGTCGCGCCCATAAGTGCGGCGGACATATTGAATGACTTCTTCGCGGCGGTCCATGCAAAAATCGATGTCGAAATCAGGCATCGATACTCGTTCGGGGTTAAGAAACCGCTCGAAAAGCAGGGCATAGCGCAGGGGGTCAAGGTCGGTGATCGTCAATGCATAGGCGACCAGACTGCCCGCGCCCGAACCCCGTCCCGGCCCAACCGGAATGCCCTGCTCCTTGGCCCATTTTATAAAGTCCGCCACAATCAGGAAATAGCCCGGAAACCCCATCTTCTCGATCACGCCAAGTTCGAAATCCAGCCTCGCCTGATAGGCCTCGGGCGTCACCGAATGCGGAATGACCCGCAGCCGCGCCTGCAGGCCTTCCTGCGCCTGCCGCCGCAACTCTTGCACCTCGTCATCGGCAAATCTTGGCAGAATTGGTTTGCGCTTATAGACTGCAAAGGCACAGCGCCTAGCAATTTCCAATGTGTTTTCAATCGCTTCTGGCAGATCGGCAAACAGCGCGGCCATCTCTGCCTCAGACTTGAAGAAATGTTGCGCGGTCAACCGCCTGCGCGGGCTTTGCTGATCCACATAGGCGCCTTCGGCAATGCAGATCAACGCGTCATGCGCCTCATACATCGCGGCCTTGGGGAAATAAACATCATTGGTGGCCACCAGAGGCAGGCCGAATTCATAGGCCATCTCGACAAAGCCGCGCTCGCACAACCGCTCGGCATCCATGTCATGGCGCTGCAGTTCCACGTAGAGCCGCCCCGGATAGCATGTTGCCAGCCGTTGCATCAGCGCCCGCGCCTTGTGTAACTGGTTGGTCTGCAAGAACCGCCCAACCGGTCCCTCGGCCCCGCCCGTCAAACAGATCAGCCCTTCGCCATGCTGCTCCAACTGCTCCAGCGAGACCGAAGGCAGGGCGCCACCCTTGTCGATGTACATACAAGAGTTAAGTTTCATCAGGTTCAGATAACCGGCCTCCGACTGCGCCAGCAGCACGACCGGGGCCGCATTACGCAGCTTTTCACCAGGCTGCACCGGATCGAACATCACCGCAACCTGACAGCCCACGATCGGTTGCAAACCCTCACTCTCAGCCGTCATCGAAAACTCGAGGGCGGCGAACATGTTATTCGTGTCGGTTACCGCAACCGCAGGCATCCCCGCAGCGACACACATCTGGACCAGCTTCTTGACCGGCACCGCCCCTTCCAGCAAGGAATGCTCGGTATGTACACGCAGATGAATGAATCGAGGCTCGGCCATGCGTTTAGCCTAGACAATTCCCCAACAGACCGAAAGGTTCCTCTGGACAAAATCGGTTGGCGCAGGCTCAATCCGACGAACCCCCGCTTTCCGCCGCATCGGGCGGGGTGCGCAAGCCAACTGACCGCGGCCGGATGAATCATGGAACAGGTCGCGTTTGTGCTGAACGGAACGCCCGTCCAGGCCAGCGTGCCACCCACAAGGATGCTGCTGGACTATCTGCGTGAAACCAGAGGCTTGATGGGCACCAAAGAGGGATGCAACGAAGGCGATTGCGGGGCCTGCACCATCATGGTCACGGACGAAATGGGCAGTCGCGCTCTGAACGCCTGCATCCTATTCGTGCCGCAGTTGGCAGGCAAAGCCGTCCGCACCGTCGAAGGTCTGACTGGACCCGCAGGTGAACCCCATCCCGTCCAGGCGGCCATGATCACCCATCACGGCTCACAATGTGGCTTTTGCACACCCGGTTTCGTGGTGTCGATGGCGGTCGCCCACCTGAACGGTGCCAAGGACCACGACACCCAGCTCGCCGGTAATCTGTGCCGCTGCACAGGCTATGCCCCGATCATTCGCGCAGCTCAGGCTGCGGAAACCGCCCCGATCCCAGACTGGATGCTTACAGACCGTCGGGAAGCCGACCCTTCTTTCAGTTTGGCCCAAACATCCTTGGTCGGACCAAGGGGGGCAGAAGAACCTGTCGGTTCCCCAGCGCAGACAGCGACAACCGAAGGGCCGGCGGCGTCCTTCCATCCAAGCACAGCGGCTGAACTCGCCCGCTGGTACGTGCAAAACCCGGACGCCACACTGATTGCCGGGGCGACGGATGTCGGCCTTTGGGTAACAAAGCAGCTGCGCGATCTGCGCAAGGTCGCCTTTCTGAACGGCATCAGCGACCTGAAAGACATCACAGCCCAAACAGGCCACCTTCGTATCGGTGCAGGCGTGACCCTGACCGACATGCTGGCGGCGATCCAACCGCTTCACCCCTCTTTCGCAGAGCTTTTGCGCCGATATGCAAGCGTTCAGGTCCGCAACGCCGCCACGATCGGCGGCAACATAGCCAATGGCTCGCCGATCGGGGACGGTCCGCCCGCGCTCATCGCACTGGGTGCCACGCTGCACCTGCGCCGGGGTGACAGCCGACGCGATATGCCGCTTGAAGAGTTCTTTCTCGATTACCGCAAACAAGATCGTCTTTCGGGCGAGTTTGTCGAGGCTGTCACCATCCCGACCGTCGCCCCGGCCTTGCGCTGCTACATGATATCCAAACGATTTGATCAGGATATCTCGGCAGTCTGCGGCTGTTTCAATGTCTCGGTGTCGGGTGGCACGGTCACCGGTGCGCGCATTGCGTTTGGCGGCATGGCTGGCATCCCCAAACGCGCCACCGCCGTCGAAAATGCCATGCTGGGCCAAGCATGGACCAATGGCACCTTGATTCGCGCCGCAGACGCCTTTGCGCAGGATTTTCAACCCATGACCGATATGCGCGCCTCGGCAGAGTACCGGCTGACCGTGGCGAAAAACCTGCTGACCCGCTATTTCCACGACCTAGCCGGAACTGCGGTCAATGTGTTGCAGGTGCAGCCATGACCATCGGTGCTTCCCTGCCTCATGACTCGGCCTCTCTTCACGTCACCGGACAAGCGCGCTATGTCGATGATGTGCCCCTGCCGGCTGGCAGTCTGCATCTGGCCTTTGGTCTTTCGACCTGCGCCCATGGCGACATCACCGAACTCGATCTTACGGCGGTCCGCGCAGCTCCCGGCGTCGTGGCCGTTTGGTCGGCGGCCGACCTTCCCGATATGCCCGATTGCAGCCCCTCGGCCCATGACGAACCCCTTTTGTCTACAGGGCGCGTGCATTATGTCGGCCAGCAAATCTTCCTTGTCGCTGCAGACAGCCACCTTGCCGCCCGAAAGGCTGCGCAGATGGCCAAGGTCAGCTACCATGATTTGCCTGCCCTGCTGACCGTCGACGCGGCTCTTGCCGCCGACAGCAGGTTCGAACAGGGCCCGATCATCTGGACCAAGGGCGATGCCAGCCGCGCCATCGCCGCCGCCCCGCACCAACTGCACGGCGAGATCGAGGTCGGCGGTCAGGAACATTTCTACCTCGAAGGCCAGATCGCCGCCGCTATCCCGCAAGAGGACGGGATGCACATCCTGTCATCAACCCAACACCCCACGGAAGTGCAGCACAAGGTCGCTGATGCGCTGCATCTTCCGATGTCCGCCGTCAGGGTCGAAACCCGGCGGATGGGTGGCGGGTTCGGCGGCAAGGAAAGTCAGGGCAATGCCCTTGCCGTGGCCTGCGCCATCGCGGCCCACGCCACCGGGCGACCTTGCAAAATGCGTTATGACCGCGATGACGACATGGTCATCACGGGTAAGCGCCATGACTTGAAGATCCGCTACAGATTGGGTTACGACGCCAAAGGTCGGATTCTGGGGCTGGACTTTGTGCAACTCATGCGTTGTGGCTGGTCACAGGACCTGTCGCTCGCCGTTGCAGACCGCGCCATGCTGCATGCCGACAACTGCTATCATCTGCCCGATATCCGTATCGAAAGCCACCGGCTGAAAACCAACACCTGCTCGGCCACCGCCTATCGTGGCTTTGGCGGCCCGCAGGGTATCATCGGTATCGAGCGCGTCATCGACCATCTGGCCTTCGTGCTGAAAATCGACCCGCTGCAGGTGCGTCAGGTCAACTTTTACCGCGCCATGGCCCCGACCAGCCCCAGCACCGGGCGCCGCTTTGGCGGGCCATATTCGCCCAAGTCCGAACAATTCGCCGTCCAGTGCACCCCATATCACATGCCTGTCGAGGATTTCATCGCGCAGGACATGGTCAAGGACCTGACCGCAAGCGCGGGTTACGCCGTCCGCCGTCAGGCTGTCGCCGACTACAACGCCACCAGCCCGATCCTGAAGCGCGGCTTGGCCATCGTTCCGATCAAATTCGGCATCTCTTTCACCCTGACCTTCCTCAATCAAGCCGGGGCTTTGGTACATGTCTATCAGGATGGCTCGATCCATCTGAACCACGGCGGAACCGAGATGGGTCAGGGGCTGAACCAAAAGATGGCGCAGGTGGTCGCCTCGGTCTTTGGGGTTGACACCTCGACCGTCAAGATCACGGCCACTGACACCGGCAAGGTGCCGAACACCTCGGCCACCGCCGCCTCATCAGGGTCTGATCTGAACGGCATGGCTGCCCGCAATGCGTGCGAGACGATCCGGGCAAGGATGACCGACTTCATCGCCGCCAAACATGGCGTCAACCCCGCCTCTGTGCGCTTTGAAGGTGGCATGGTGCGGGTGGCGGGCGAATCCTACGGCTTCGCCCAGATCGCGCTTTGGGCTTATCAGGCGCGGATTTCCCTGTCTTCGACCGGCTTTTACGCCACGCCCAAGATCATCTGGGACCGGCTTCGCGGCACCGGTCGGCCCTTCTTGTACTTTGCTTACGGTGTCGCCATCACCGAGGTCGTCATCGACCGTCTGACCGGCGAAAACCGCATCCTGCGCACCGACATCTTGCACGACACAGGTAATTCCCTGAACCCCGCGCTGGACATCGGCCAGATCGAGGGGGCCTATGTTCAAGGTGCCGGCTGGCTGACAACCGAAGAGCTGGTCTGGGACTCCAAGGGCCGTCTGCAAACGCACGCTCCCGCGACCTACAAGATCCCCGCTTGTTCGGACCGTCCCGCCATCTTCAACGTGGCGCTGTGGTCCCAACCCAACCGTGAAGACACCGTCGGCAAATCCAAGGCAGTGGGCGAACCGCCCTTCAACTTGGGCATCTCGGCCTTTCTGGCCCTGTCGGACGCCGTGGCCGCCTGCGGCGACGGCACCACCTATCCCGCCCTCGATGCCCCCGCCACCGCCGAGCGCGTTCTTGCCGCCATTACCCGTGTGACGCCGCCCCGTGTTTGACCTGACCGCCCTGCAGCAAGCCATCGCGTGCCATGGCCGTGTCGCCCGCATAGTTGTGGCCGCCGTCGAAGGTTCGGCCCCGCGCGAGGTTGGCACCGCCATGCTGGTCTGGTCGGCTGGCCAATCTGGCACGATCGGTGGTGGCGCGCTGGAATGGCAGGCGATCCATCGCGCCCGCGCCTTGTTGGCCGAGGGCGGTCACGACCTGACACGTCAGGCGCTTGGCCCCAACCTGAACCAATGCTGCGGCGGCGCGGTCACCTTGTTGACTGAAACCTATGACAGCGCCCCGAACGGCCCAATCATTGCCCGCGCCACGACAGATCAGGCCATGCCGCTAGCTGTCTCGCGCCTGTTGGCGCAAGCGCGCTCCACGGGCCGCGCACCGACGGCACGGCTGATCCAGGGCTGGATGGTCGAACCCGTTACACCCACATGCGAACCGATTTGGATATGGGGCGCGGGCCATGTCGGCAGGGCCATTGTTGACGTACTGTCCCCTTTGCCGGACTTCACCCTGACTTGGATCGACATCGCCAAAGACCGCTTTCCCAAAGATCCCATGGCGCGCGTTCTGGCCCTGCCAGACCCCGCAGATGCCGTCGCACTTGCACCCAGGACCGCCCGACACCTGATCGTGACCTTTTCGCACAGTCTTGATCTGGAACTGTGCCACCGGTTGCTTGACCGGGGCTTCAAGACCTGCGGCCTGATCGGATCGGCCACCAAATGGGCGCGGTTCCGGTCGCGCCTTGCGGCGCTCGGCCATGCGACAGACCAGATCGCCCGCATCACCTGCCCGATCGGCCACCCCGCCTTGGGTAAGCACCCCCAAGCCATCGCAATCGGCGTGGCTGCAAGCTTGCTGGCTGATCGCAACATGCATCAGAACACGTCGCTTGAGAGCTCGTCACATCACGACTCTGCCACCGGATAGCGAATATAGGCCAATCTGTCCGACCCCGGTGCCCAGGAATTCACATTGATTGTTCCCTGCCCGCCATTGAACGCATCCAGATCCCGCACGCCGCTGCCATCTGGTCGCGCTAGCCGCAAAATGACCGCCTTGTCGGCCGGATGCCCCAGCGTGCCCTCGGGAAAGCTGATATAGGCCATCCACTCCCCGTTCGGGGACAGATGCGGAAACCAGTTGACTCGGTCATCATGTGTCAGTTGTTCTGACTGTAATGCACCATCGGCCCCACCCGTCGGCCTGCGAAACACCTGCGCATGCCCCGGTCGTCGTGCCGCCGCCTCAGAGTTGAAATACAGCCAAGCCCCATCGGGCGAAAATTCCGGACCATCCACCTGACTGGACCCGTCGGTCAGATAGGTCACCTCGCCGCCAGCCGCGGGCACCGTGGCCAGCCGCGTGAAGATTCCACCCGGAATCCGCTCCAGCGCCACAAAGGTCAGCGTGGCCCCGTCCGGCGACACACCGTGCAGGTAATGGTGATAGTTCGCCGCCTGATCGCCCGTGATGCGTTGCGGCTCACCGCCCGACAAGGGCACCACATACAGATGCCCATCGTTGGCGCTGACAAAGATGCGTTGCCCGTCCGGTGCCAGCACATGGTCGTTGTTCAGGTTCTCGACCGGTGCCGTATTGATCCGGTGCGGTCCATCACCACCATCGGGAGAAATCCGCCACAACCGCCCATCAGCATTGTAAATCAGCCATTTCCCGTCCAACGTCCAGTTCGGCGCCTCCAACAATTCCTGCGCGTCATAGATCACTGTCGCCTGACCAGAAGTCAGGTCAAACACCACCAATTCGCTGGATTGGCGCGGCAGCAAGCGGCGTATATCGGGCTTTGGTCTTTGACGCATTTCCGTCTCCTGTGATCCGCGCCAGTTCGACGCGGAAAACTGTGTGGCGTCAATCCTGCCGGGGCGGCTTGATCGCAAACAAGGCTTGAAACTTGTCCATTTCCTGCTGGCAGCCGATACGGTGCAGCGCCGACCTGTCGCCGTCATGCATCGGATGACGCGATGGGCGCAATTCGGCTTCGGCCAATGCGGCGGTCAATTCGGCGGCGAGGGCGGTGAGACAGAGCGGAATGCACTCAATCTGATTCAGATTGAGTGCAATCCAAGACAGGCAAGCCACCGGGAATGTTGCGCGTGGCGTCTGGTCAGGTGAGCCTGATGGAACGCAACTCGCCTTAGGGTGGCCAACCGGGCCCGAAATCCACCAGACGCGCAAAGGCCATCCGTTGCTAAGGCAAGACCTGTGAGCGGGTGGTCTGTGACTTGGTGTCAGTGTTCACGGGATTGGCGCGCAATTATACCACCAAACAGGGTGCCTTTGCCGACATGCTATGCAGCTGCATCCCCCTCGCCCTTTGGTCAATGCCATGCACCTTGACTGCAAGGCACGGCAGCCTCGACCGGCACGTGTTGCCATGCGACGTGGTCCAATGATCCCACAATTCGGCCAAGAACGCACGAAAACGGCGGGTGAACGTAAGAACCTCGTCTGCAGGCAGGTTTGATGCATCCGCGATCATTCCGACAGGGTTCATTCCCTGTCCCTCAGCCTAGTCTGCCTACAAACGCAGTCCTGCACGGCGCGTCAGCACCTGCGGCAGGTCTTGACGACACGGAGCGGCAACAAAACCGCGCGCCCCGGATCGCCGTCAACCGCTGTCTTGTGGCGCGCTTCAGAGTCAGGCAAGCTGCGGTTCAACAAGATGGGAGCAGGACTTGGACGCGGATTTCATCATCATCGGCGGTGGCATTGCTGGTGTCTCGGCGGCGGCCCGGTTGTCACAGCTTGGCTCGGTTCTGCTGGTCGAGTGCGAGGATAGTCTGGCCTACCACGCCTCAGGTCGGTCGGCGGCACTGTATGAGCCGCATTATGGTGCGGCCCCCGTCGTTGGGCTTTCGCTGGCATCACGCGACTATTTCTTTGCGCAAAAGGATGTCTTGTCCCCGCGCGGCCTGCTCATGGTGGCCAAGGCCGACGAGATGGAGGTCTTGCGCGCCGATGCCTTCGAGATGAACCTGGAACTGATTTCGGCTGACGAGGCCTGTGCGATGGTGCCGGTGCTGAACCCTGCGGTGGTGGCGGGTGGGGCGACTGCCGATCATGCCTGGGATATCGATACAGACCTGTTGTTGCAGGGTTTTGCCCGCGCGGCGCGGGCCAAAGGCGCGCGTATTCTGACCCAGGCACGGGTCAGCGGCATCCAGCGCTGCAAGGGGGAATGGGTTGTCACAACCTCAGCCGGCGTATTTTCCAGCGGGTTGCTGGTGAATGCCGCGGGCGCCTGGGTGGACGTGGTGGCGCGTATGGCTGGCGTGCAACCGCTGGGATTTCAGCCCAACCGTCGGTCGATGGCGCGGATTGCCGCACCGGGGGCGCATGATGTCCGCCGCTGGCCAATGCTGTTCGGGGTTGGCGAGACCTGGTATGCCAAGCCAGATGCCGGGGCGTTGCTGGTGTCGCCCGCTGAAGAGCACCCGATGCCGCCCCACGACGCCTTTGCCGATGACATGGTGCTGGCCGAGGGTCTGGCGCGTTACGAGGCGATGGTGACCGAGCCCGTCACAAGGCTGATCACCAGTTGGGCCGGTCTGCGGACCTTTGCGCCAGACCGGGTGCTTGTGATCGGTCGGGACGTGCGGGAGCCTGCCTTCTTTTGGCTGGCAGGTCAGGGCGGCTATGGTTTCCAGTCCTCGCCGGCCGCAAGCCAGTTGGTGGCCGATTTGATCGCAGGTCAGGCACCCCAGATCGAGGATGGGTTGGTGAAAGCCCTGTCACCGGATCGATTTGAATGAGGGATAAGTCTAAATCTGCGATCGCGGCGTGTCCGCCTCGGTGATCTAACCGTCGCCTCGATGATCGCCGAAAAGGTCTTGATCAAACAGGGTCACTGGATTTGCTGCGGTCAAGCTCGACCTTGGTCACAAGACGGGAGACAGCGGGTTGCGATATGCCAATGACGTTGGCCGCTTGCGCCAACTGCTCGGTATCGGCCAGCGACGCCATCAGACGCAGATAGCTGAGTTTCTAATGCCCTTGCGCAGCAAAATGTCAGATAAGGTGTCGGCTGACGGTTCATTCCCACGCTGTTTTGATTTTCAATCATCATTTGACTGATATGCAGCACTGTGGCAATTTTGCCGCCGAACAGGGTGTCGAGAGACCCTCCTTGCCTCGCGTCATAGTCGCCCGTGACAGGCGGCACGGGAGTGTTGTTTATGAACATTTCCAGACGCGCCCGTTTGGCGCAGTTTGGCATTGATGGGTATCGGAATCGAATTCCAGCTTGTAATCAAAGATGTTATCCTGTTGATCGTCGTGATCTTTGACGTCAACAAACCGAAATGAGGGTTCCGAATGCATCTTTCCCAGATACGACTGACCTCGGGCGTTGCCGTTGTTTTCCGCCAAGACAAGGTGGCCAGAATCGTGCTGAACACCGCATCGGTCTATGAACTGGCCGGTGCAGCCATCGCGGCGGGTCACGGTATCGCCGCCGAGGTGGCGCTGCGCGGTCTGGGTGCTGCGGTGGAATTGGAGGGCGCGGTCTTCGACCTGCCCGTCAGCCATCCGGACCCCGCGCATCTGCATCTGACGGGCACCGGGTTGACCCATCTGGGCTCAGCCTCGGCCCGCGACGCAATGCACGCCAAGTTGGCCGGGGCCGAGACACTGACCGACAGCATGAAGATGTTTCGCATGGGGTTGGAAAGCGGGCGGCCCGCGGCAGGCAAAGTCGGCGCGCAGCCCGAGTGGTTTTACAAGGGCAATGGCTTTGCCGCCGTGGCACCGGGGGCTGACCTGCTGGCACCCGGCTTTGCCGAGGATGGTGGCGAAGAGCCCGAGATTGCCGGCGTCTATCTGGTCGGTCAGGGTGGCACCGTCCATCGGATCGGCTGGGCCTTGGGGAACGAGTTTTCCGACCATGTGACCGAACGTGTCAACTATCTGTGGCTGGCCCATTCAAAACTGCGGGTCGCCTCGTATGGGCCGGAAATCTTGGTCGGGGACTTGCCCGCGGACGTGCGCGGCACCAGCAGCATCCGCCGCGACGGAACGGTGATCTGGCAGAAACCCTTTCTATCGGGTGAAGCGAACATGTCGCACAGCATCGCCAATCTGGAACACCACCACTTCAAGTACGACATCTTCCGCCAACCCGGTGACCTGCATGTGCATTTCTTTGGCACGGCAACCTTGTCGGTGGCAGACGGAATCAAGACCCAATCCGGTGATGTCTTTGAAATCGAGGCGGCGGCCTTTGGCCAACCGTTGCGGAATGCCCTGAAATTCGCGCCCGCGACCTCTGGCGCCACAACCGTAAAGGCTTTGTAATGACCTTTCAACCTGCTGCATGGCCCCGCAAACTGCGCTCGCAAGCCTGGTTTGGCGGCACCTCCAAGGACAATATCTATCATCGCGGCTGGATGAAGAATCAGGGCTTTCCGCCAGACCTGTTCGATGGTCGCCCGGTGATCGGCATTCTGAATACATGGTCCGAACTGACGCCCTGCAACGCGCATCTGAACGACCTTGCGCAGCGGGTCAAGAACGGCATCTATGAGGCAGGCGGCTTTCCGGTCGAAGTTCCGGTATTCTCAACCTCCGAAAGCGCCTTCCGCCCAACCGCCATGATGTTCCGCAACCTTGCGTCGATGGCGGTCGAGGAACAGATGCGCGGGCAGCCGATGGATGGCTGCGTGCTGATGGTGGGCTGTGACAAGACCACACCCAGCCTGCTGATGGCGGCAGCCTCGACCGATCTGCCCTCGATCGTTGTGACCGGCGGACCGATGCTCAACGGATATTACAAGAATGAACGCGTGGGCTCGGGCACCCATCTGTGGAAATTCTCCGAAGCGGTCAAGGCCGGCACCATGACCAAGGAAGAGTTCGTCGAGGCCGAGGCGTCGATGAGCCGCAGCCCGGGGTCCTGCAACACCATGGGCACGGCCTCGACGATGGCCTCAATGGCCGAGGCTTTGGGTATGGCCTTGTCAGGCAATGCAGCGATACCGGCCGTCGACAGTCGTCGCCGGGTGATGGCACAACTGACCGGGAGACGCATCGTACAGATGGTTAAGGATGATCTGCGGCCGTCTCACATCTTGACCAAACAGGCGTTCGAAAATGCGATCCGCACCAATGCAGCCATTGGCGGCAGCACCAACGCGGTGATCCATCTGTTGGCGATTGCCGGTCGCGTTGGCATCGATCTGACGCTAGAGGATTGGGACCGTTGTGGCCGCGACGTGCCGACGATCGTCAACCTGATGCCATCCGGCAAATACCTGATGGAAGAATTCTTCTATGCCGGCGGTTTGCCCGTCGTGATCAAACGGCTGGGCGAGGCCGGGTTGTTGCACAATGACGCGCTGACCGTATCCGGCCAGACAGCTTGGGAACAGGTCAAGGATGTACAAAACCACAACGAAGATGTGATCCTGCCGACCGCCATGGCGCTGACCAAATCGGGCGGCGTGGTGGTGGTCAAAGGCAACCTTGCCCCCAAAGGCGCGGTGCTGAAACCCTCGGCTGCGACTCCTGCCTTGATGACCCATCGTGGACGCGCCGTGGTGTTCGAAGACATCGACGATTACAAGGCCAAGATTAACGACGAGGCGCTCGACATTGACGAAACCTGCGTGATGGTGCTCAAGAACTGCGGTCCCAAGGGCTATCCCGGAATGGCCGAGGTTGGGAATATGGGCCTGCCGCCCAAGATCTTGCGGCGTGGCATCACCGACATGGTCCGCATATCGGACGCCCGCATGTCTGGGACGGCATTCGGGACGGTGGTCTTGCACACCTCGCCCGAGGCAGCGGCTGGCGGACCGCTGGCCGTGGTCCGGACGGGCGACATGATCGAATTGGACGTGCCGAACCGCCGGCTGCATCTGGACATTTCGGACGCAGACCTGGCGGCGCGCCTGGCTGTCTGGGAAAACCGGATCATCCCACCTGCCTCGGGCTATGCGCTTTTGCATCACCAGCATGTGCAGGGTGCCGATACCGGGGCGGATCTGGATTTCCTGAATGGCCCGCGCGGAAATGCCGTGGGCAAGGATTCCCACTGATGAAGATCGCATTGGTAGGCATTGGCAAGATCGCACTGGACCAGCATGTCCCGGCAATCCATGCGTCAGGCGACTGGGACCTTGCTGCGACTGTCAGCCGCAACGGCACGGTCGCAGGCGTCGAAAGCCATACCGACTTTGCAGCCTTTCTGGCCGCCCGCCCCGATGTGGCGGTAGTCTCGCTCTGCATGCCGCCCGTCCCGCGCTATCCCTTCGCCGAGGCAGCGCTCAAGGCTGGTCGCCATGTGATGCTGGAAAAGCCACCCGGCGCGACCCTGTCCGAGGTCCATGCCCTGACCGCCATTGCCGCGGACAGGGGCCTCACTCTTTACGCAACCTGGCACAGCCGCATGGCCTATGCCGTGGCCCCTGCCAAGGCATGGCTGACGGACAAGACCATTACCCGCGCCCATATCACATGGCGCGAAGATGTCCGGCGCTGGCATCCGGGCCAGAACTGGGTGTTCGAGCCAGGCGGCATGGGCGTCTTCGACCCCGGGATCAACGCCCTGTCGATCCTGACCGAAGTCCTGCCCAACCCGGTCCATCTGACGGCTGCCACCTTGACCTATCCCGAAAACTGCCAAACCCCTATTGCCGCAAACCTGACCTTTTCGGGTCAGGTGACCGCCGATTTCGACTGGCGTCAGCAAGGACCGCAAATCTGGGATATCGAGGTGCACACCACCGCCGGCCACCTCGCCCTGCGCATGGGCGGCAACCGGCTTGAGTTGGATGGTGTCGAAATGGCCGGCCAGAACTCGATCATGGGCGAATACCCCGCCCTGTATGCCCGCATGACCGACCTGATCGCAAATGGTCTATCCGAGGTTGACCTCGCCCCCGCTGTCCATGTGGCTGATGCCTTCTCGCTCGGCCACCGCGTCACCACCCCGCCCTTCTGCTTGTAACCTTTCATTGCGGCCCAAATACCCCACGGCGCATGTGCGTCTGCCCCTATGGCAAACGCATTCAGGGGTGTGAAGCCCCCGACTTGCGCCAACCAAGGAGACCACCATGCTGACCGGAAAACACCTGATTGCTGGCCAATGGGTGGCAGGCGATACCACCTTTCAATCCGCCCCCGCCACTGGCGCTGCCCTGACCTTTTCGGTCGGCACGCCCGCACATATCGATGCTGCCGTCGTGGCGGCAGAGGCAGCCTTTCCCAGTTTCTCGGCGCTGACCCGCGAGGACCGCGCCGTATTTCTGGAAAGAATCGCCGACGAGGTCGAGGTAAGGGGTCCAGACATCACCGCCATCGGCACCTCTGAAACCGGCCTGCCCAACGCGCGGCTCGAAGGCGAGCGTGGCCGCACCACCGCACAATTGCGTCTGTTCGCCGCCCATATCCGCAAAGGTGACTATCTGGACCGCCGCCATGATGCCGCACCGCCCGCTCGCAAA